>JAPLCU010000060.1 GCA_026392045.1 Armatimonadota bacterium | reverse complement strand
GACACATCTGAAAATGACTTCTGTGCGACTGTTCGCGGCTGGCTTGATAGAACGGCAGATTAGTTAGCTGCTGAAAACGCGCGCTAAATAGCCCTTTTACGCCTTCTTTTCCCCTTCAATTTGCACATTCGCGCCTCTTTTGTCGCATAAACCCTCGATTTTCGCACTATCAGAAGTGACAGTCTGTCACTAAGATACGACAGAATGAAGACAAACCGCAACATCGCCGAAACAGTGGCCGATATGGCGCACAGATAGTAACGCGCTGACGATAACTGTGACTACTAAGGCTGTGGCTGCAATTGCAATACCAATACTGTGACGGACTGTCACACTTATATACGCGTTCATGTGGATATATTAGTTGCACACTGAGCCAATGATTGAGATATGACCTCAAATGAATGCCGAAACCATTGGATTAATCGAGCGCAGGTGTGGTACTATCCTGATAACGGAACGTTATGAGGAGGATATCATGCCAAAGAATCTCGTCCCACCAAGCACACGAATCGCAACATCAGTAGAGGACTATGTCCAGGAATCCAAAGCCGAACGCACACGCGCAGCGTACCAGCGGGATTGGAAGATATTTTCTGAATGGTGCACAGTCAATGGACGCGAAGCTTTGCCAGCGTCACCCGAAACTGTTGCTCTGTATCTAACCGATATGGCAGCGGTGCTCAAGCCGATTACGCTGGGACGCCGACTTGCTTCTATCTCAGTAATGCACCAGAATGAACAGCATGCCTCGCCAACTGGAAATATCATAGTGCGCAATACGTTGACCGGCATAAAGCGTCATTACGGAACAGCACAAACACGCAAGGCGCCGATTCGTGCACCGCAGCTTCGACGCGCTGTAGACGCGATGCCTGATGACATGAGAGGTCTGCGGGACAAAGCAATTCTCCTGGTTGGTTATATCGGGGCGCTGCGACGCTCGGAGGTTGTTGCTATCGACTTCGAGGATATTGTGTTTGTAGACCAGGGCATGAAGCTGACTGTTCGACGCAGTAAAACTGACCAGCAGGGCAGGGGGGTTGCTATGGGAATTGGCTATGGAGAGCAAGCTTCAACGTGTCCTGTCAGAGCGTTGCGAGCTTGGATTGAGGCTGCTGGAATCACCTCCGGACCAGTATTTAGGCCGGTCAACCGCGCTGGGATTGTGAAGCCAACGCGGCTGGACGACAAAGAGGTGGCACTCATCATCAAGGATATCGCTGACAAAATCGGCATCAATCCTGACACAGTATCAGGCCACTCACTAAGGGCTGGGTTCATCACTGACCAATATAGCGCGGGTACCGCCGAGGCAATTATCATGGATAGGTCGCGCCACAAAAGCCACGCCGTGATGAGCAACTATCGCCGAGAGGCGAGCCTGTTCGCTTTTAACTACACGGGCGTGGCGGGGTTGTGAGAACACAATCCCAGGTCATTAACGGCTTGAGTGTCCACATAGTCATCATTGGACATTATCTGGCTCAAAGTTACGCCCAGAAGTGCTAGCCGTTCTCGCGCTGGTCTTGATAAGACTTCGGACCTATTGCACGCATAGCGAGCTTCAGCATCCGCGTATCGCTCCAGATTGATTATCTGTTCGCCTGATCTAATACGTATCGGCAACGGGCGTCCGCTTAATTCGTCTATGATGCGATTCTGACGCTTCTGCGCACGCTTCTAGGTCATTATTCGACTGGAGCCTGACCCCTGCCTGTGTCAGCCGTTCCCGCAAAGAATCAAGTCCGCTGGTGGTCAAATCTTCGTTCCAGTCCTTGTAGAATGGTCGTAGTCTGATTGTTCGAATTAATGATAGGCCAGTGCTGATCCGCGCTGCCGCTTGTTCGCCCGCCGTGTCATTATCCGTGGCAAGATATACTGTTCGGCTATGTCCAGCAGGTGTATTGGCGGCAGGTGTCGCAAGCCGCTTGACTATCCACATAGCAGGGCTGGAGGTTCCGCATAGAGCTATTGCGGGCAGTCCTGCAAGAGCAAGTGTTAATGCGTCAATAGGGGCTTCGACTATCGCAATTGGATCAGCTTCCAAGGCACCGGAGGTATAGAACACTCCAAGCTTCATTGGTCCGAGCGTTCGATTGGCTTTAGTATGAAGTGACCGACCGTTCGCAGCAATTGTCTTGCCTTCTTCATTGCGAATTGGAAACACTACGGCTTCGCCGATACCTACCCACTCGGGGGCATATTTGCATAGTGCCGACTTTGCCACGTCGGAAGGTATCCCGCGCGAAGCAAGGTAGGCTTCCGCAGAGGTGGAGGCAAGCGGCTTGACCTGCCGGACTGCTCTCTTAAATCGCACCACTGAATCAGGATCAGGTTCGGGATCTCGCTTGACTGGTGGGGCTGTAGGGAATGCCCGCGCAAGCTTCGCCGCCCGCTGATCAGTCTTTACACCTCCGTTATCACTTCCAGCCCAGGGTTCCTTAGCTGATCGCCTGTATTCTGCTTTGAGAATTGCACGGACTTCCTTGTGGGGTAAGCCTGTAGCATCCGCAAAGCGAAGTATAACAGCTTCGGCGTCAGGTTCAGAATAGCCATTCCAGTGCAATTGTTGGGCAAGCCAAAAACCCGCGTTATTGCGTCCGCTGGGAGCTTGCGCCATTGCCCTATCAAGAAGCGTGATTGGGTTTGCTTGGGTCATTGCCTACACCTCCCTAAACCTCTGTATTGCGCCATTGAAGCGAAGCTCTATAGGCCGCCCTATGATTCCGTTCCGGTTCTTCGATAGCTTCAATATTACGCTGAGCTCTCCGCTTGCGTCCGGGATGTCATTTACAGAATTTAGCTCCATCACAGATTCAGCGGAATATTCGATTTTGCGAGTTCCCGCACCAGCGGAAATTCCGCCTGTCTCCATTCCTTGCCGGTTGCGTTCAGCAATACTCAATACTGGGCAATTGAGAGCCGCCGCAAGACTACGCAGGGAACCTATGGCAGTGTTCAGGTAGTCATACTCTTTGGCCTCTGTTTGCGCTTTATCTGCATATGAATGCAGGGAATCGACAACAATTAGGACATGTTGGTAATCCCCGCGCAAGGTATCCGCCAGGTCGTAAAGGTTCAATTCATCCGGGTTAGAACCACTTGCAAACGCTGGGGCATATCCTCGCGTTAGGTCAAGAATGGCAACGTTCTGACAAGCGACAATAGCCCGGCATACGTGTTCTTTTGATTGTTCCGGAGTTAGCTCTCCGCTCTTGAACTTGCCTAAAAATGTGCCGGTTACACGGGCCGCTATGCGCCGCAGAAGTTCAAGCGGGGTCATTTCGCAGGTAACGTATAACGCGGGGAAATCACAAGCCGCCGCCACTTGCAAGGCAAAAGCCGTCTTCCCTACGCCGGGGCCGCCTTGGAGTGAGTGTAAGCCGGGCTGAAAAGCTCCGCCTATGGCTTCGTCTACCTTGTCGAGTCCGGTTGTGATACCCAGGGGCTTGTTTCCCTGCTTTGCGTCATAGGCTTCTTGCGCGAAGGTATCCCATTCTTCTAGCAGGTCGCCCAAGCGGTATATTCGGGGCTGGTCCGGGTCGATGATCGGCGCCGAACAGGCTTCCGCATAAGGTGTTGCCAGCAATTGAAGAAAAGCTTGAAGCCGTTCCATGGATTCCTGGTCTAAGCCATTGTGATTCTCTACGGCATCGCATAAGTTTTTCTGGTCTCCAATAGTGAATGTGTCCGGCAAGCATATTCTATACCGTGCGCCATTGTTGTTGTTATTCATCATGATTTCATTGCCTCCTATTGTCGCCAGATGTTCCTGGCGTATTACATATATAATTATCTCGAAAGCGGGGTGAATCCGTAAGGGTGCATCCCCCACTTCTTAGTATTAGTTATTAGGAGTCGATTTGAGCGTAAACTCCCACAGTTTTGCGTTCAACTCCCACAGTTTTGCGTCAACTATTTAGTGCTTATTATTTAGCGCGCGCTTTCTTTATTGCCGATTGAGACTTCTTGTGTGAATCTTTGATCTCTATTGCGGCAAGCTTACCTTCTTTGTTCGGTCGAATATCTAGGGGCTGGTCAAGCCAGTCGTTAGCCCATCCTTGCCGACTCGAGTTTATTGGGGCAAGTTCTTTATAGTAACTTAACTGTTTTCTTGTTTTGAGTATTTTTACTGCATCATCCCATGTGCGCTGCGCCCTACCAGGATTCGAGCTATTCAGCATATCCAATACGCTGAACCTCTCATCAGGAGGAAATAGTTCGACGAGGAGTTCTCGTCTGGTGAATTTGCGTGGCCAGTGCACTGCTATTCGTTTGCAGTCATTACCATTCTTGTCCTGGCGAATACTTGTGGTTACTGCAACGTTTTTCGCTTTCTCTCGCCATTTTTGATTTAGATTGAAGAGCATGCATTGCGCCCAAGCGCCGGAGGGTTTGCCAGCCGGTATATCAAGGACGGCTTGCATCTCCCCGTAGTATTGAAGAATTTTCTGGTTCTTGCGAGCTTCTTTGCCCCACGCGCCCATGGTGAAACCTACGGTAACTGGAATATCGGAGTCAGACCAAGGAGATTCGTTGTCCACCGCAAACGTCCTCGCTCCAGGGCTTAATGCAATTAATGGTTCACCCCGAAATTCAAGATTAATGACTCCTCTGGTCTCTGGGTCTCTCCACTTTCCGGCTCTTACACCATAGAGGCGCAGGGCAAATATCATACGCATGGTGTCCCAAGTCCACCTACGCGCTTCTTGGCGTTCCTTTCCTGAATGTGGATCAAAAAGTTGGTTTACAAAATCATCCAGAGCTATTGGTTCATCAGTCCGAAAAATGGCAGCTTGTGCCATAAGTTGCAGTGTCAATGTGCCGCGAATGCCACGAGCTTTCAAGAACTCCTCGATGGCATCGGTTGTGTCCACTCGCAGCCCAATTCTCAATTCGTTTGTCAGTCCATTGGGGTCAAACTTGACTTGAAATCTATCGCCTGGTCGCTTGTATAGCATTGATACCACAGAATTGTCTGAGCCACTATCACATGGTTTCCAATGTCTGAGGTTCGTGCTGTCAGCCAATGCAAAGCCAACCGCACGCATTTCTTCCCCAGTCTGTTGAGGAAGAGAATCAGGCAGTCTGATAGATTTTTGGACTTTTGGCGTTGATCCCATCGAGTTCATCCCGTGATTCATCAATATGAGTCTGTGAAAACAACATTCATATTTGGCTCTCATTGCTCTATAACAATTCTACAAAGCATTTTTGGGCGGAGGTTTGGCTTCATTTCGGCTACATCGGTGGAGGCAAATTCAAGAGAATCGCTTTGCGCGCGAGCATCAGCATTGCGGAGATCAAGCAGGAATTTAGGAGCCGATATCTAATACTCTAATATTGGGTGATGCCTGATCATCGCTATTTGCGTGATCGGCGACCACACTGCTATTGTGGAGGCAAGTTGTTTGAGTAACCGTCACAGTATCTTGTCAGTTAACTTCTTTGTAATGCACTGCCAAGAACGCGGTGTACGCACAGATGAGGGCGAGCTTGAGTTGCTTCACAAGAAAGGCTGGCTCAACCCCATAGCGTTCTCAGGTAATGAAGCCGGAGATCCGGTCATCGAGTTGACCGATTATCCAAGAGAATTGTGGAATAGTCGAACTCACGTCGTTCCATATGAGAGTTGGTTAAGCTTCAAGGACGGACAAGGAATGTTTGTCACACCCCCATGGTATTCTACGGCACAAATCTATCCTCTCATGCATATTAGGAATGCCTTTAGAATTGGCTTTACGTTGGGCGAGTACGAGACATTACTGGAAGGCTCGGATGAAGATCGTTCCCAGGTCCTGAGCGAAATCCAAGCTTACCTAATTGATAATGTCAAGATGAACCTGAGCAACTTGTCCGAATGGGATAAGCTGTTCATATTCCTAACCGATTTGGAAAGGTATATCGATTCTTACATCGACGAAGCCAATAGCAAAACGGCTAATTACGACCAAAGGGCTAGTAGCAATACATTGGATGATTATTATGATTACGTTTCTGGAATTCAATTCATATCCAGTGAGAATGCGAAGAAATGTGCTAAGGAATTAGCTCTGCCCAAAGGAAAGATTCTTAACTATTACAACATTCTTGAAGCAAAGTTCCAGGAAACGTTGGGGTCACTTGAACCTCTCTTGATGCTAAGATACCTTCCTAAATCGTACATTTACCAGTCAACTGGACCAATGAAGCTCGGACTAGATATTCTGCGCGACATGAGGCAAATATCTGTCTTGGCATACGCTTGCCACGGTTTGAAATTATTTAGAGTTCTTACTAGTTGTCCTGAATGCGGAAATGCAATACCCAAAAGCATTGGATGCGGAAGAACTCGAGTTACTTGCGGAAAGCCTTCCTGCGTACGAGCGCATAGAGCCAAAGATCAAGCTAGAAGACGCCACAACTATCCAACGTCACCCAAGAAACCTTCTTCAGATTAGTGATTCTTCCTCTTCCACCGATGTAGCCGAAATGAAGCCAAACCTCATTTGAATTCACTGTGCGATAATTTCCTCAGACATCTCAATCACAATCTTCAGATCGATTTGTGCCATAAGATGCAGCAAACCAAACCATAGAGGAAGATAGTCCTATGCTTGATTCAAATGTCTCAAAGCTCAACACGTCAATAACTTGGATGCAGGAGGTCGCGCAAATCCTCGCCACAGGAATCCTGCGGCTGAAACATAGAGAGCAGGACGCACAGCGTGGGGCAGCGAATGTGTCCGAGAAAGAACTGGATTTATGTTCTGAAAAGAGCGTTAATGTAACAAGCCGGCTTGACAAGCGCTGAGCCGGTCAACGTCAAAATACAGGTAGATGAAAATGAGCAATTCCGTTATGAAGCAGGTCGCGGACCTGAAAAATCTGAGCCAAGATGAACTGAAGAACATTTGGAAAACGCTGTATGGCACACAGCCGCCCGCATATAATCGGGCTCATCTGGTAAAGAAACTTGCCTATCGTATTCAGGAGCTTGTTTATGGC
>JAPLCU010000172.1 GCA_026392045.1 Armatimonadota bacterium | reverse complement strand
AGACCTATCGCGGCCAGTTTCATTTCAGTCCTCAGGGCGGATGGATGAACGACCCCAACGGTCTTTGGTATTACAAGGGCACGTACTATATGACATTCCAGCATTACCCGCACGGTCTTTCATGGAACACCATGCACTGGGGAATGGCAACGAGCACTGACATGATGCACTGGGTGCAGAAACCGATCGCGCTTGAACCTGGTGTGAATGTTCCAGGCGACTGTTGGTCCGGCAGCGTAGTGGTTGACACCGCCAATACGTCGGGATTCCAAACAGGAAGCGAATCGGTGTTTGTTGCCATCTATACAGCCACAAGTATAGGTACATGCCTTGCGTATAGTAACGACATGGGGGCTACCTGGCAGGCATACTCCGGGAACCCGGTCGCCATTGGCGGAGGCGGCGCAGGCACCCGCGATCCGCATGTGTTCTGGAACGCTCCAACCAATAAATGGGTCTGCGCCGAATATGAAAACGGCATTACTTTCTATACCTCATCCAATCTCAAAACCTGGACACAAGTGAGTAATTATAGTAGTTTTGGCTTTGAGTGCCCGGACATTTTTGAATTAGCGGTGGATAATGGAGCAACAAAAAAATGGGTATTATTGGATGCCTCAAGCAACTACCTTATCGGAACATTCAATGGCGCCACATTTACCCCTGATGCCGGAGGGCCGTGGCGGATGGATGTCGGCCCGAATTTTTACGCATCACAGACTTTTTACCGCAAGAATTTCCCTGACAATCGCGTCATACAGACAGCCTGGATGACGGGAAACCTGGGGTCTTCACCTTGGACGCATGAAGCAAGCTTCCCGTGCGAGATAAAGCTCAAAACCTTTGCCGAAGGGGTGCGGGTAACACGGACGCCGATTGCTGAAATCGCCAAGCTTTACGACTCATCCAGACACTGGAATGCTCAAAGCGTCTCGAGCAGCAATACGCTCTTTTCCGGCATTCTATCCAAGTGTTTCGACCTGACCGCGGAGTTTGATCTGACCGGCACGACCGCGACTGCGATTAATTTCGTTCTTCCGGGTAAGACCGTGACCTACAGCATCACGGGACAGACACTCCTCGGAACAACCCTGGTTCCGATCAGTAACAAAGTCAAAATCCGCCTGCTTGTTGACTGGGGAGAGCTCGAAGTGTTCGGTAACGACGGCAAATTGTCCTGGACGGAGAATGTCAAATTCACGCCGACCGATAGTTCCATCGGACTTTCGGTCAATGGAAATATCAACCTGGTTTCCATGGATTTTCATACAATCAAACGCACCTGGCTGAATAATACCGGCGGCGCTGCCGGAATCTTCCAGCATGTGACCTTTATGGATTCAAAAGAGACAAATCCTGACTTGGCGATCAAGTCTGAAATCTATTCTGACTTGGCCAGCAGCGCTCCGACCGAATGGACTCAGTTGCTGCCTAACCTTGGAACGCAGAAGACCAGATTCACCATTCCTGCAGGCGCAGATACGATGCAGGTTCAATTGGGTGTGACTGATTTCTTCAGCTCCGGCAAGAGCCTCTACTTTGACGATGTAGTTGTCGATAGAGTTGGACCCACTCCGGCGGTTACCATTACTGCATCAGCAGGCGCCGGCGGTTCAATCAGCCCAAATGGGGCGGTCAGCGTGAACTATGGCGCAAACCAGGCGTTTACCATCGCACCCAACGCAGGTTACGTAGTGGCGGACGTTACAGTGGACGGCTCATCCGTGGGCGCAGTGACCAGCTACCTGTTCAGCATCGTTACGGTCAATCACACGATCTCGGCTACATTTGCCAAACCGTTGGGCGTGAATAACAGAGCGGTTCGGAACGACATCAGGCTCCAGGGTAAAACAGTCAAAGTCTGGGGTAAGGTCAAGAGCATAGGTTCAGGCATGTTCCAGATAAGCGACGGCTATTGCGTCAACGTTACAATTGCCGGCTCGACGACCGGCCTCGACGAAACCAAGACCGTAGTGGTCACCGGCACTGTGAATGCTGACAAGAGCGTGACAGCCCAGACCATTCAGATCTTATAGTAACGCAAGATAAATAGACAAAGAGTAGGAGTAGAAAGACAATGACCAGAAGATTATCGATTCTAGCAGTATTAATGATGTTTGCGGCGCTAACGGCTGCGAACGCGACTGTGGCTGTAGGCGGGTTGTTTAGCAACCATACTGTGCTTCAGCGCGACAAACCTTGCCCGATTTGGGGCACGGCCGCGGCAAGCAAGACCATAACGGTTGTTTTTAACGGTCAGACAAAGACAACAACCTCAGACTCAGTAGGCGACTGGCGGCTATCGCTGGATGCAATGGCTGCAAAAGCAGCGAGCGGTAATATGACCATCACCGAGTCCGGCGCGAACACGATCACTGTGACGGACGTGGTTGTGGGTGATGTCTGGATGTGCGGCGGGCAGTCTAATATGGCATGGAACCTTAGCGGCAGCGATTACGGTGGCGCCATCGCAGCGGCCAACTATTCCGGAATCCGATGGATGTGGGTGGGCACCGGTGGGCCGTTTGTTGTTGCCGACCCGTGGAGGAATATTACGAGCACTTGGACTGTATGTGCTCCCAGCAGCATCAGTGGTTTTTCGGCTGTGGCGTTCTACTTCGCCAGAAAGATTTATCTGGACCAGAGCTCAAACATTCCCATCGGCCTTATCGGCAATTCAGTGGGTGGAACCTGCATTGATCCATGGCTGATTCAGGAGGGTTGCACAGACATACCCGTCCTTGCGCCTCTCTACAGCCAAAGCGTGGTCCCATCGGGACCGTTTTGCCTGGCCAACTCCTTGACCCACCCAGTGTCGCCCTTTGGCATCAAGGGCCTGATCTGGTATCAAGGTGAAAACAGAGAGACGACCAGCCAGTCCACGGACAGCTACTTCCTAAAGGAGAAGGGACTTTCTCAGGGCTTTAAGAGGCTCTTTGGTTTGGATGACTTCGCAATGTACATCGTGCTACTGGCCAACCTCAATCCCCCACCCAGCGGGGCTAACGTGGCTCCCGACATGCCGGGAAATCACTGGGCCGACACCCGCATTCAGCAGGTGAACGTGGTCGGCATCCCCCACGCAGGCGTGGCATCGGCGATGGATGTCGGTGATGCGGGTAACATCCATCCCGCCGATAAACTCGACGTTGGTGAGAGGCTCGCGCTGTGGGCTTTGAGGAACGACTATGGACGCACGACAGTCGTGCCGAGCGGCCCAATCCTCAATAACGTCACCGTTGTGGGCAACAAAGCGACGTGCAACTTCGATTATGTCGGGTCCGGGCTTATAGTTGGCTACAAGGCTATCTACACGGCTACCCAAACACTAGCTGGAGGCGTTCTTAAGAGGTTCTCGATTGCAGGGGCCACTGGATCCTGGTACGATGCGACGGCAACTATCGTTGGCAACACTGTTGAATTGACATCGCCATCGGTTTCTGCTCCGAAGAAGGTGGCCTACGCCTGCTGGGACAACCCAAAAGACGGTCTTGACCCCGTTACTCTAAAGGAAGGGTTGCTCTACAACGTGGAAGGCCTCCCCGCCAACCCATTCTACGTAGATGATACCAGCGCCAAGTATACCGTGACTGCCAGCGCCGGAGCCAATGGAAGCATCAGCCCCGCTGGAGTCACGACCTACCTCAAGAGAACGGCAGTATTCTATACCATCACTCCAAACAGCGGCTACTACATTGCGGACGTGACCGTGGATGGCGCTTCGGTCGGTTCCGTCAAGTCCTACACATTCGACCCGCTGTATGCTAATCACACGATTTCAGCCACGTTCGTCCCGAAAGCTTTCGGGACTCCCAGCTACACCATTACCGCCTCCGCCACAACGGGCGGCGGCACGGTAAGCCCTACGGGCGCGATAAGCGTAAACCAGGGCGGAGCCCAGACGTTTTCCATTACGCCCAACAGCGGCAACATGGTCACATTGTTGGTCGACGGGCAGCCGATGGGGGTGCGCAAAAGCTTCACGTTCAGCGATGTGAGAGTCAATCACACGTTATCGGCCGCCTTTACGTGCGTCCTCAATTCCCAGGCAGGTTATGGCGGAACGATCAGTCCGAACGGAACGGTACTCGCGAACTATGGGGCGAACCAGACATTTACGATTTCTCCGATAGCTGGTTTCTCAGTTTCCAAGGTCATGGTCGACGGCGCGAACGTGGGCGCCGTAACAAGCTACACGTTTAGCAACTTGGCCAGTTCGCATACCATCACGGCTTCGTTTGCAGGTCCGACCGGCGGCGGCAGTGTGCCACAGCAGAGCCAGATTATCTTCTCGTGCCTTACCGATGCTTTGCCCGCCAGCGGAGCAATAAGTTCCTGGTCGACCTATCTTCCTGCAGGGCAGTCGCTCGCTGCGATGGGAAGCCCGACCGTTGAGGTCATTGACACCAGGAAGTTCGAAAAGAACAGCAACGTTACAGGTGACGGCTTCCGGTATGGAGGCTCGTATTCATCATCGATTGCCTGTACGGGCGCGAGCATAGTTGCGGTCGCAAAGCCGATTCGTTACGGCACAGGGGACAATTGGGAGTCGGTAGTTGATGTGTTCTATGATCGCCTGGTGCTCGGAATCCTGAACAGCAGCGGCAAGATATGCGTGCGGCGCAACGGGAGCCTCGAGTATAGCGCTACTGTAATCCCCGAAGGTCAGACGACTATTCTGAGCCTCGTTGTTCAGTCCAACGGCACATACAAGGTCTATGCAAACGGCGTTGAAGCCATGTCCAATAGCGCCACCAGCGACATGACCGCGCTTGTGCCGGGCGTGACGGGAGGCGCCGGGGGATATGGCACATATATGAACGTGGGCCGCAACAACCCTGACGGCTGGACGACGTATAACGGATACATCGGTGATGCATTCCTTTACAAGACCGCGCTCAGCCCCAGCGACCGGGCGCTGCTTGAGAACTACATTGCCAACAGGCTCTTAGGTACCACCGGCGCCACATACACAATTACAGCATCTGCGGGAGCAAATGGAACCATCAGCCCAAGTGGAGCCGTGGCGGTGAATCAGGGAGCCAACCAGACGTTTGCGATTGCGCCGAGCGCAGGCTACGCTATCTCTCAGGTGACTGTGGATAGCGTGAACCAGGGGGCTATTGCTACCTATACGTTCAGCAACGTTCAGGCGAGCCACACGATCTCGGCTGCGTTTGTTGCTCTTCCAACTTATACGATCACAGCCTCCGCAGGAGCAAATGGAACTATCAGCCCGAATGGCGCCGTATCTGTGACTCAGGGAAATAATCAGACATTCACATTCACAGCGGATACAGGCTATCTTGTCGATCAAGTGACAATCGATGGCGGCGCTCCAGTGGCTGCCGGCGCAAGTTACACATTTACCAACGTGACTGCAAATGGCCATACCATTGCGATTACATTCAAGCCTGCGCCTACATTTACAATCACTGCATCTTCAGACGCTAATGGAACCATCAGCCCGACTGGCGCAGTAATTGTGACTCATGGCAATAACCAGACATTCACAATGACTGCGAACACTGGTTATCGTGTATCGCGAGTCTTGGTTGACGGCGCTAACGTGGGCGCTGTGACTACCTACACGTTCAGCAATGTTATAGTAGCTCATACGATTTCGGCGGAGTTTATTTCCACCGACTTCGCAGCGTATTGGAAGTTCGATGAGACCAGCGGCGCTTCTGCTTATGACTGGTCGGGTAATGGCAAGAATGGCACTCTGACCAACAGCCCGACCTGGACTGCTGGCCTGATTCACAATGCTGTAAACATCCCCGGCGGCACGAGCTATGTGAGTGTGCCTTCGGGTATTGTTCTTGGCTTGATTAACTTCTCGATTTCGACGTGGGTCAAACTGACCACTGTTGCAACGAATATGCGAAT
>JAPLCU010000048.1 GCA_026392045.1 Armatimonadota bacterium | reverse complement strand
CAAGATGATGGATGAGTGCCAGGCTGGCGACAATGTCGGTCTGCTGCTTCGCGGTGTTGACCGCAAAGATATCGAGCGCGGTCAGGTTATCGCTCAGCCGGGTTCGATCAAGGCTAAGACCAAGTTCAAGGCTGAGATTTATGTTTTGACCAAGGAAGAGGGCGGTCGTCACACTCCGTTCTTCAAGGGTTACAGACCTCAGTTCTACTTCCGAACCACCGATGTTACCGGCGCTTTGGAGCTGCCTGAGGGTATGGAAATGGTTATGCCTGGTGATAACGTTACGATTAGCGCTGAGTTGATCGTGCCTATCGCTCTTGAGCAGGGTCTGAACTTCGCTATTCGCGAGGGTGGACACACTGTTGGAGCAGGCGTTGTTTCTGAGGTTATTGATTAGTTCGTAAGTTGCCCTCTGGTGGCTGAGCAATAATGTGGGCCGGGGATTCCTTTCCCAGCCTCTTACAGTTCATTTATGGCATTTTCTGGAGAATGTAATGGCAAAGGCAAGCGGCGAAGTCCGCATAATTATCAATTTAGCTTGCGAAGATTGCAAGCGGCGCAATTACACTTCTTATAAGAACAAGCGCAACAATCCTGATCGGCTTGAGCTTAAGAAGTATTGCAGATGGTGTGGTAAGCATACCAATCACAGAGAAGCCAGGTGATTTAGTTTCAGGTTAAGGGTTACAAAGGGATGGTGCGGCAAATAGGCTGGGCTGGAAACTTGCTCTAGCTTTGATCTGTAGTTACCTGATTTGGCAGATAAACAATCCTATGGTATAATAGGGTTTGCGGTGAGAACCGCTTAGTTTGATTTGAAACTCAGTGATGCAGGGGCTTAGCTCAGCTGGTAGAGCGCCGGTCTCCAAAACCGGATGTCGTCGGTTCGATCCCGGCAGCCCCTGCCAATTTTTGGGTTTTGGAGGGATAATGGCTAACGGAACAGCCGCGAAGACGCCTTCTGCCAATCCTAAAGGCGATGGTTTCTTTGCGCGATTAATAAATTGGCGTTTTCTTCGGTTCATAAAGGAGAGTTGGAATGAAACGTTCCATAAATCTTCTTGGCCGACTAAGAAAGAGTTGTGGGCGTTTACGGTTGTGGTACTATTTGCCTTGATAATTGTTGGGGCATGGATAGGTACACTCGACGCAATATTCAAAGCGATAACTGAAATGATATCCTGATATGGTAACACAAAATCTATATGGCTAGGTAAGCATGACAGAGAAACAGTGGTACGCTGTACACACATATTCGGGTCACGAGAATAAAGTAAAGACTAACATAGAGCGTCGGGCGGAGTCTATGAATCTGAATGACAAAATCTTCAGGATCTTGGTTCCGACTGAGCTTGAGATGCGTACGCGTGCTGGTAAACGCCAGGAAGTGCAGCGTAAGGTCTTTCCAGGGTATGTGTTGATAGAAATGGTTCTTGATGAAGCGACTTGGTACCTGGTGAAAAGCACCACGGGTGTCACGGGCTTTGTCAGCTCCGGCAATAAACCGGTGGCCTTGCAGGACAAAGAGGTTCAAGCAATCCTTGATGCCATTGAGGCTCCCGAGCGAAAGCCGAAGGTGAAGTGGTCGAAGGACGAGGTCGTAAGGATCGTGTCTGGGCCGTTCACTGATTTTACCGGTAAGATAGAAGAGGTCAATATGCAAAAAGAAAAGCTCAAGGTGTTAATCTCCATTTTTGGCAGAGATACACCTGTGGAGATGGACTTTTCGCAGGTTGAGCGGCTATAGATCTGCACACTTGTCACAATGGGCTAAGCGAAGAACCTGCTTAAGGCAGATATTTTGCTTAGCTCAGTATGGCTGAGCGCCGGCAGAGAGTCTGATTCGGAGGAAGATTTTAATGGCTAAGAAAGTGAAAGCAGTGGTAAAGCTGCAGATAAATGCCGGCAAGGCGACCCCCGCCCCACCAGTTGGACCGGCTTTGAGCCAACATGGCGTCAATATTATGGAGTTTGTCAAGTCTTATAACGAAAAGACGGCAGCGCAGGTCGGTAGTGTTATTCCTGTTGAGATTACGGTCTATGAAGACAGGTCGTTCACATTTGTGCTCAAGACCCCTCCGGCATCGGAACTTCTTAAAAAGGCCGCAGGTCTTGAGCGCGCTTCAGGTGAGCCGAATAAGAATAAGGTCGGCAAGATTACGCATGAACAGCTCAGGCAGATTGCGGAAACAAAGATGCAGGACCTCAATGCTAATACCATTGAGCAGGCGATGAGTGAGATCGCTGGGACTGCAAGGTCATCCGGTATTGAAATAATAGATTAATATTTTCTTGGCTATCGGCAATCAGCGATATTGTTGGCGGTTGATAGCTGTTTGGTGTCAGGTTTGTATGCAGGCGGCAGGCGAATAGCCACTATCCTTGATGGACCTGCAAAAAAATATATGGAGGGCATTATGCCTATACACGGAAAGAGATATCTCGAAGCTGTCAAGACCGTTGGCAACAGCGAGACCGAATCGATCATCGAAGCGTTGGAGTTGGTGAAAAAACTTTCTTCAACCAAGTTTGATGAGACAGTTGATGTTGCAATTAAGCTTGGAGTTGATCCGAGACATGGCGACCAGATGGTGCGCGGCAATACAACGTTGCCCCACGGTACCGGTAAGGTTCGCAAGGTGGCGGTTATCACTCAGGGCGAAGGCGTAATCGAGGCTGAGGCCGCGGGCGCTGACAGAGTTGGTGGAGAAGAGCTTGTGAAGGAAATCCAGGGCGGCTGGATGGATTTCGATGTGTTGCTTTGTACGCCGGATGTGATGGGTATGGTTGGTAGATTGGGCAGCATTCTTCGCGCCAAGATGCCGAGCAAGAAAGCTGGAACCGTCGCGCCTGATATTGGGCGTGTTGTTAAAGAGATCAAGTCCGCATCGCGCGTTGAGTATCGCGTTGAGAAGGCTGGTATTGTGCATGCGCCGCTTGGCAAGGTCTCGTTCACCGCTGAGCAGCTTCAGGAAAATTTGCTTGCGCTGGTGGATGCTTTGGTTAAGGCGAAGCCGTCATCTGCGAAAGGCCGCTATTTGCAAAAGATAACACTGAGCTCCACAATGGGCCCTGGTGTTTCAATTGATACCTACGAAGCCCAGCGGGCGGCAGGTAAGTAACATATTAAAAGCTGAATTGTGAATGTGGGAAGTGTGCGTTCGATTCATGATTCTTGAGATTTTAACGAACGTGCCGTAGACAGTGGGTACCCGCAAGGGTTTAATGCTTCAAATCAGGAGCGCCAACCGAGGCTTTGCACCTGAGACCAAAACCTGAGGGTTATTGGTGATCTGATGAAGCCGGGCTGTCTATGTGACAGCCCTTTTCTTTGGTATTGGGGTGGTGAACCCCGATTTAATTTAATCGGGGGGAGCGGCACGCTGAAAGGAGGTGAGACATATTGCCGAAATTTGAAAGAGAGCCTAGATCCGAGAAAGTTGCGGCTGTTGAAGAGCTGAAAAAGATTCTTCAGTCCACTACTGTGATCCTTACGGATTACCAGGGATTGGACGTGAGGGGGCTGATGGCGTTCCGCAAGAAATTGCGCGAGAGCAACAGCGGTTATAAGATCATAAAAAATACGCTCTTAAAAAGGGCTGCAGAGGATTTACTGGCCAAGAAATTGACCGATGAGCTCGTGGGTCCGACGGCGATTGTCTACTCTGACGATCCAGTGGCTGCCGCAAAAACACTCAAAGATTATACCAGGGGCGCTAAAGCAATCAAGCTGAAGTCGGGTATTGTTGACGGCCAGATTGTCACCATTGAGCAGATCAATGAATTGGCGAAGATTCCGTCGAGAGAACAGCTTTACGCTATGTTGGTCGGTGGACTTATGAGTCCCATTACCGGGCTTGCCGGTACATTGCAAGGGATGTTGGGTCAGTTGGTATTTACGCTGCAGAGCGTGGCTGATCAGAAGGCGGCTTAAGTGGCTTATATCTTGCAGGGGATTCGTCCCTGATGCAAGTTTCTTGATTCACTTCTTAATATCGGGCTTTGCGTGATGCAAAAGCCTTATCAATTTGAATGATTAAACCAGAAAGGATGCATAAACTACAATGGCTAATATACCTGAACTTATCGAGACAGTAAAGAACATGACCGTCCTGGAGCTCAACGAGTTCGTTAAGGCTCTTCAGGAGGAGTTTGGCGTTTCGGCTATGTCTATGGCTGCTCCGGCTGCTGCCGCTGCTGCTCCTGTTGAGGCTGCTGAAGAGCAGACTGCTTTCGACGTTATCCTCAAGGGCATCGGCGAGAAGAAAATCAATGTTATCAAGGTTGTCCGTGAGCTGACGAGCCTTGGCCTCAAGGAAGCAAAGGATCTTGTTGACTCTGCTCCTATGGCAATCAAGGAAGGCATTGGCAAGGAAGAGGCCGAAGCAATCAAATCTAAGCTGGAAGCCGAAGGCGCCACTGTCGAGATAAAGTAAGTGATTTCGGTTACGTTTCAAGAATGCCGGCGCGGTCGCGTAGTGTGACCGCGCCTGGGCTCACGTACGCGACCGAATATTTGAAAAAACTAGAAAAATTACGAGTATCCCTGTGCTAAGTTCATTGACCAGGGGTATGTGGTTCCTATATAATTATATTTTGCGTGTGAAGTCTATTAGGAGGGCCAGATGAAGGAAATACAGCACCGTACCAAACGCACCCCAGAGGTAGTCGACCTTCCGAACCTAATTGCGATTCAGATCGACTCCTACAAATGGTTTTTGCGGGAGGGGCTTCAAGAGCTGTTCGCGAGTTTTTCGCCGATTCATGATTTTACTGGCAATCTGTCCCTGGAATTGTTGAGTTATAGTCTGGGAGCGCCCAAATACACGGTAGAAGAATGCCGGTATAGGGATATGACTACTTACGAAGCGCCGATCAAAGCACGTGTACGCTTGACGGCTGCCGGTAAGGAAGTCATTGAAAGCGAGGTCTACCTTGGTGACCTCCCGCTGATGACTGAAAAAGGCACATTTGTTATAAATGGTGCCGAGAGAGTTGTTGTCAGCCAGCTTGCCCGCTCACCGGGCGTCTATTTTAAGGATACTCTTGATTATTCCGGACGAGTGCTCTATTATGCCACGATTATCCCGAGTCCGGGAGCGTGGATAGACATTGAAACTGACGCGAATGATGTTATAACCGTTCACGTCGCACAAACTAAGAAATTCCCGTTAACTACGCTTCTGCGCGCGTTGAACCTGTTTGAGCCGGCTTGTCCGACCTCAGAGGTGTTGACTGCGATAGAGGCGCTTGGGCGCATACTGGCCGCAGACTTTGTCAACAAGAATACCGGCGAAGTTCTCTTTGAGATGGGAACCGTCGTTGATGAAAAAATGGCTAAAAAGCTGCATTCCCTCAAGATGGAAAATGTGGAGGTGCAGATGGATGGTCACAGATGCGGCACCAACGTTGAAATCCTGGAGGTGTTCAGCTCAAGAGAAGTGCATAAAGACCTGACGGCTGAAACACTGCGCGGCCTGCGGCCTACGAGTGATATTAAAGACTCCAAGTCTGACAAGCCTATCGTGAAGGCTGGCGAGAAGATCAACGAAGATGCCGCCAAGAAGATCGATAAACTTGGCTTGAGTTCGTTGGAGGTCTATAATGTCAATCGCTATATCGACGCGACGTTGGATCAAGATACTACTCACAATACCGATGAGGCATTGATTGATATTTATCACAGGATCAGGCCTGGCGATCCTGCAACTCGCGACAGCGCGACGAGTTTGATGAACTCCTACTTCTTCGATACCAGACGCTATGACCTTGCAAAGGTCGGGCGATATAAGTTGAACAAGAAGCTGGGTTTGAAACTGCCTGAGCACGGCAGGTCGATCACCCGAGAAGATATCATCAAGGTCATTCTTTATATAATAGGACTTGCCGAGGCAGGCTCTTTGATTGCCTACCTCAACTCTGCTAACCTCAGAAAGAGGCTGCCGGAGTTGGAGGGGGCAGTAAAAGCCGAGGTTAAATCGGCCAGCAAGGAAGATCTGGCGCTTGGCGGCAAGGTGTATGTGTATCAGCAGGACCTGGCGATGCTGCAGAATATTAGTCAGGGCGACTTGATCACTGAGGACAAGCTCAAGGAACTCAGAAACTTGCTTGATTTGATTCCGAATGGAAACAGACTCATATCGGAGACCCCGGCTGATCTTTATGCTGAAACCGCCATCAGGCTGATGCCGTGCTCAACGGATGACATCGACCACTTGGAGAACAAGCGCATCCGGTCAGTTGGCGAACTTCTTCAGGACCAGCTCAGAATGGGCTTCCTGAGGATGGAAAAAGTCGCCAAAGAGAGGATGACGAGCCTTGATCCTGAGAATGTGATTCCGCAGGTGATTTTGAGTGTGAAGCCGATCTCTGCGAGTATCAAGAGTTTCTTCGGATCGAGCCAGTTGTCGCAGTTTATGGATCAGACCAATCCGCTGGCAGAGTTGACTCACAAGAGAAGACTTTCCGCGCTTGGACCTGGCGGTTTGTCCAGACAGAGCGCCAAGCTGGAAGTTCGCGACGTTCACCACTCGCACTACGGTAGAATATGTCCGATCGAGACCCCGGAAGGCCCGAATATCGGTCTTATAGGGTCGATGGCAATCCATGCTAAGATCGATGCGTATGGTTTCCTTAGGGCGCCTTATAGAATTGTGAAGGGCGGAAAAGTCACTAACGACCTTAACTTCATGTCGGCGGACGAGGAAAGCCAGGAGTATATCGCTCCGGCGAACACTTTGATTGATCCTGAGACTCATGAAATAAGCGTGCCGACTGTGGTTGTGAGACACGAGCACACATATCCGCAAGTTGCCTCAAACAAGGTTACTTATATGGATATTTCGCCGATGCAGATTATGTCTGTTGCAACTGCTATGATTCCGTTCTTGGAAAATGACGACGCAAATCGAGCTTTGATGGGTTCGAACATGCAGAGACAGGCTGTGCCGTTGCTGAGAAGCAACGCACCGATTGTGCGCACAGGCATTGAGGCCCGTGCGGCAAGAGACTCCGGCGCGGTGGTCATAGCGAAGCGAGGCGGCGTCGTTCGAAGCGCAACCGCTGAGAAGATCACGGTCGAGGCGGAAGATGGGACAGTTGATGAATACCGCTTGATCAATCTGTTGCGGTCTAACCAGGGCACTTGCATCACGCAGAAGCCGATTATTAAGGCTGGCAAGCGTGTGAGAGCGGACGATGTTCTGGCTGATGGCCCGTGCACTTATGGCGGCGAATTGGCGCTTGGGCAGAACATTCTGGTTGCGTTTATGCCGTGGAATGGTTATAACTATGAGGATGCTGTTTTGCTTAGCCAGAGAATGGTTAAGGATGATGTATTTACCTCGATTCATATAGAAAAATACGAGACCGAAGCTCGCGATACCAAATTGGGGCCTGAGGAAATAACTCGAGATATCCCAAATGTTGGTGAGGATGTTCTTAAGGACTTGGATGCTAATGGAATTATCCGCGTTGGCGCTGAAGTGAGGCCGGAAGACATTCTGGTTGGTAAGGTTGCGCCCAAGGGACAGGGCGAGCTGACCGCTGAAGAAAGACTGATTATTGCGATCTTCGGTAAGAAGGCTGAGGAGACCAGAGACGTTTCATTGAGAGTGCCGCATGGTGAGAGCGGAACTATTGTTGATGTCAAGGTGTTCTCAAGGTTCAAGTATAAGTGCAACAAGTGCGCTGCGGTATTTGATTTCTCCAAGAAGCCTGATAGATTGCTTTGTGAGCGCTGCGAAGGTGACCTCACTCGCGAACCGGGCGATGAACTGCCGGCGGGTGTGAACCAACTGGTGAGATGTTATGTTGCTCAAAAGCGCAAGATCATGGAAGGCGACAAAATGGCGGGGCGCCACGGCAACAAGGGTGTTATTTCCAAGATTCTGCCCGAAGAAGATATGCCGTATTTGCCGGACGGGACACCTATTGATATAGTCTTGAATCCGCTTGGTGTGCCTTCGCGTATGAATATCGGACAGATTCTTGAGACACACCAGGGATTTGTCGGCAAGCACTTGGGTGTAAATTTCAAGAACCCGATCTTCCAAGGTGCGACTGAGGACGAGATACTTGCTGATATGAAAGTTCTTGCATGGAAGCTGAGAATCGGCGTTTTGCGCGGGTATGTCAAGGAACTGGGTCTGGATGTGGAGATAGCTGACGAGAAGAAAGTCGAGTCGGTTGTTAAGCATATTCTTGGTCGGTTGGGTGAAACATCCAAAGAGCAGATGGATGTTGAGCTGGCGCCGATAGTCGACCTTTACACCGAAGCGATCGAACATATCAAGAAGCATATAAAGTCCATTGATGCTGCCAAGCTTGAGAGATTGAGCATCAAACTCTCCGGTCCGGTTGCAGTTGATGATCCATTAGCTATGAGAGAGGCCATTTCCGAGCAGATCCGAAGAGAGAACGAAGCCAAGATTTTGGCACGGGAAGAGGCTGAGAAAATCGCTGAGGAACTGGCCGAGATCGAGGATAAAGTTGAAGAGACAGAGATCGAAGAGGAGTTGGTGATCCCGTTTGAGGGTGTCAAGCCTCCAAAAGCTTATGATTATGATGCTCTGGTCAAGACAATCGCAACGAACGTGAACAAGCGTCTTGGCTTCAATGAGCACACTGGAAAGACTCTGCTGTTTGATGGAAGAACTGGCCAGCAGTTTAGCCAGGAAGTTACCATCGGGCAGATATATATGTTGAAACTGGCGCACCTTGTCGAAGACAAGATTCACGCCCGGTCCACCGGACCTTACTCGCTGGTTACCCAGCAGCCTTTGGGTGGTAAAGCCCAATTTGGTGGTCAGAGGTTTGGAGAAATGGAAGTTTGGGCGTTGGAGGCTTACGGAGCCGCTTACACGTTGCAGGAGATACTTACGATCAAGAGCGATGATGTTCAGGGCCGGGTGAAGACCTATGAATCTATTGTCAAGGGCGAGAGCATTCTCGAACCGGGTGTTCCGGAATCATTTAAGATTCTAATCAACGAGCTTCAGAGCTTGGGTCTGAAGGTTTCTGTGGAAGACGACAGAGACCGCATTATTGACCTTAAGGACACTGAAGAAGAGTTGTCGGACCGTGATAGTGGCGGCATGGCGGAAAAACGCCGCAAGAGAGTTCTGGAACTGAGGGAGGACCTTAATGGCTGACGCAAGTACCTTTGATAAAATTCGTATAGGGATTGCATCTTCCGATGATATACGTTCCTGGTCTTGTGGTGAGGTAAAAAAACCGGAAACCATAAACTACAGAACATTCAAACCTGAGCGTGATGGGCTTTTCTGCGAGCGCATTTTCGGTCCTGTTAAGGACTGGGAATGCCACTGCGGACGTTATAAGAAGGTCAAGTTCAAGGGCATTGTCTGTGACCGCTGCGGGGTCGAAGTTACTCGATCCAAAGTAAGGCGCGAGCGGATGGGGCACATTGAGTTTGCCGCGCCGGTCTCGCACATCTGGTATTTGAAGGGTGTGCCGAGCCCGATGGCGCTGCTGTTGGATATGTCGCCCAGACCGTTGGAGCGAGTTCTTTACTTTGCGTCCTACATTGTGACTTATATTGATCGCCCTAAGATCAATGAGCACCTTGAGGAAATTCGGACTGCGGTCAATGCCGCCGCCGAGGAAGTTGTCGAGCAGAGAGACGAGGCTGTCGCCGCTCAGCGAAGAGATGCCGCGAAAGAAGAGAACGACAACCCGGATTGGGATAACAAGAAGAAAGCGGATGCTACCAAGAAGCTCAATGATCGTATCAAGGCTGAAGAGCGCGATGCGACAGATCACGTTGACGAGCTTCATGCCACCCTTAAGCTTCTGGAAACCGTTGCGAAGCTGGAGCTGATATCTGAGGATCAATACCGTGCGTTGGAGAGGCTGATTGAGGTCGTTTCAGACAAGATCGAGATTGATTTCGATGATATCTTCCGCGCGGGACTTGGCGGCGCTGCTGTGAAGGAGTTGCTCTCCGAACTTGACTTGGAGAAACTCGCCAGAGATCTTCGCAAGGAGATTTCACAGACAACTGGGCCTAAGCGGGTTCGTGCTGTTAAGAGGCTTGAGGTGTCGGAGGCGTTTATTAACTCCAAGAGCAGGCCTGAATGGATGATCCTGGACTGCATACCGGTTATTTCACCGGAACTGCGGCCTATGGTTCAGCTTGATGGCGGCAGGTTTGCGACCTCAGATCTTAATGACCTTTACAGGCGCATTATTAACCGCAACAATCGACTTAAGAAGATCACAGATATCCGGGCGCCGGAATCAATTATCAACCATGAGAAGCGATTGCTTCAAGAGGCCGTTGATGCTCTGATCGACAATGGCAGACGCACGAGGCCGGTGGTTGGTTCCAATAATCGACCGCTTAAATCTTTGAGCGACATGCTCAAGGGCAAGGAAGGTCGATTCCGAAAGAACTTGCTCGGAAAGCGCGTTGACTACTCCGGGCGCAGCGTTATCGTTGTTGGTCCCAGCCTTAAGCTGCACCAGTGCGGTTTGCCGCGATATATGGCATTGGAACTCTTCAAGCCGTTTGTTATGAAGACTCTGGTTGAGAAGAAGTATACATCTAATATCAAGACCGCAAAGAGAATGATCGATAGGATGAAGCCCGAGGTTTGGGACGCTCTGGAAGAGGTAATTAGCGAGCATCCGGTTATGCTGAACCGTGCTCCTACTCTTCATAGATTGGGCATTCAGGCATTCGAGCCGATACTTGTCGACGGTAAGGCCATTCAGCTTCACCCGTTGGTGTGCCATGCGTTCAACGCGGACTTCGATGGAGACCAGATGGCCGTGCATGTGCCGTTGTCGGCGTCGGCACAGGCTGAAGCGAGAATCTTGATGCTTTCTACGCACAATCTGTTCTCGCCTGCTGATGGGCGGCCGGTTGTTGCGCCGTTGCAGGATATTGTTCTTGGTTCGTTCTACTTGACGATGAAGAACAAGGACCTGCCGGAAGGCTTCGAGTATAAGATCTTCGGTAGTGACGAAGAAGCGCTTATGGCATATCGGCACGAAGAGACCGACATGGATATCCATGAGCCGATCAAAGTCAGATTGCCGAAATCCCACGATTCGGATGAACTGGAACTAAGGGAGATCACCATTGGACGGTTGATTTTCAATAATATACTCCCGCCGAACATGCGCTATATCGACAAAGAAATCGATAAGAAAACCATGCAGAAGCTGGTTACAGATTGCTATGAGACAAATGGGCATGAGCGAACCGTGCTATTGTTGGATGATCTGAAAGACCTTGGATTCAGATACGCCACCTTTGCTGGTATGACTATTTCGATGACTGACATGGATATACCGTCTTTACGAGATGAGATTATTGAGCGTACTCAGGCTTCGGTTACTCGAAAGAATAGAGACTACACCAGGGGTCTTATTACACAGGCTGAAAGAAAACAACAGGTTCTGGAGCTATGGACAAGAGCGGCTGATGAGGTCGCGGACTCGCTGTTGGACGGGTTGGACACCTTTAACCCGATATCGATTATTACGACTTCGGGAGCTAGAGGTTCCACCAGACAGATCACGCAGCTTTCTGGTATGCGTGGACTTATGAGCGATCCGTTCGGTAATCTCATCGAGGACTTACCTATTAAGTCGAACTTCCATGAAGGTCTGAGCGTTCTTGAGTATTTTATTTCTACTCACGGCGCAAGAAAGGGTCTGGCGGATACCGCTCTAAGAACAGCGGACGCCGGTTACTTGACCCGAAGGCTGGTAGACGTTGCGCAGGACGTTATTGTCCGCGGCGATGACTGCGGCACGGCAAATGGTATATATGTGACCATGATCGAAGATGGTGGCGATGTAATCGAGACCATCGGAGATCGATTGAAAGGACGCACCGCTTTGGAAGATATTTATCTTCCGGGTGCGAAAAAGCCTATCGTTAAGGCCGCCGAAACTATCACGGATGTCCTCGCGAAACAGATCGAGGCTGCGGGGCTGACCAGGGTCGGTATCCGCTCACCGCTCACCTGCGAGCTTCGCATGGGTATCTGCGCAAACTGCTATGGCAAAGACATGGCAACAGGCAAGCATGTCGATGCGGGCACTGCGGTTGGAATTATCGCAGCGCAGTCGATTGGTGAACCTGGAACGCAGTTGACAATGAGAACTTTCCACACCGGTGGTGTTGCAGGCAAGTACCTTACCGGTGTTGCTGAAGTTAAGAAGAAGAAACAGGAATCTCTGCGAGACCTTCATGAGGACATCAGACGCGGTCTGGTTTCCATCGAAGATGGTGTCGAAGGTATGGAGCGCGAGCGCGCAAGGGCGGTTCAGGCCGTGCTTAAAGTTCTTGAAGACCAGGTGCGCGGTCTGTTGAGGGTTGTAGAGCTCTTTGAGGCTCGAAAACCTAAGGGACAGGCGATTATCACCGAGGTTGCGGGTAAGGTTATAGACATCGAAACTCGTGGTCTGAAGCGGGTGGTTATCCATACGGAGATGCCGACTTATGACCCGAGCCAGTTAGCTGGAGAGATTCTGGTGGATCCGGTTATGAATCCGAAGACAGGCGATGTGCTTCTGGAAGCCGGAACTGAGCTTACCGAAAAGTTCGCGCGTAAGATTAAAGATACGGGCGTGCAGATTGTTAAGCTCCGCAAGACCCACCTGGTGCCTTATAGAGGTAATCTTGAAGTCGAAGTTGGACAGGAAGTTCAGGCAGGCGACCGCTTGACCGAAGGCCCGATGGATCCGCATAAGGTCTTGGAACTCCAGGGCGTGCGCGGTGTTATGGAATATCTCGTTCGCGAGATTCAGAACGTATACAAGAGCCAGGGCGTTGACATCAACGACAAACACGTTGAGATCATCGTTCGCCAGATGCTCAGAAAGCGCAAGATAATCGAGAACGGTGATAGCAGGTTCCTGCCGGGACAGATCATCGATAAGTTCGACTTCGAAGACGAGAACGTTCGCGTGAGAAATATCGGTGGAACTGAAGCCACCGCTGATTGGGTGCTCCTTGGTATCACCGAGGCGTCTCTTGCTACTGACAGCTTCCTGTCGGCCGCGTCGTTCCAGAAGACTACTCGCGTTCTGACCGATGCTGCCGTTAGAGGTAAGCGAGATAATCTGGTTGGTCTGAAAGAGAACGTTATTATCGGAAGACTGATTCCTGCCGGAACCGGTCTGCCGAGGTATAAACAGCTCCAAGTCCTTGATGAAGAGGGCGAAGTTATCACCACGGCGCGACACCTTCTTGAGCCGACCTACACGGACGAAGAAGAGGATATGCTGCCGATAGACGATGATCTCGATATTGAAGGTCCTGGACCAATCGTGGATGATTCTGCTTCGCTCAACCTTGGCAATTCATCTGATGAGGATGATGACTCAGGTATAAGCGCTGCGCTCGGCGATGATGAAGAGAGCGAGCTGATCTCTGGCGCCGGCGACGTCGAGGCGGGTGATATTGAGGGTGACGGTCTCATAGACTAATCCGCAATGCTCAGATATAACAAACAACCAAACAGCCCCGATTTAATCGGGGCTGTTTTTTACACTGCGTTATGATAAATTGTTGCCCGCAACGTCGCTTACAATGAGGTTGTTGTGAACCGCTGTTACACCAACCACATCAGAAGCCACCGCGCCGATTACCGTTCTAGCCAGTTCACTATTGACCATGCCTTGCAGTTCAATCACTCCACTGTTGGCATAGACGCGCACCTGGCTGGTGTCGAAAGTCTGTCGGGAAATCTGATTTTTGACCATGCCTACCAACTGGACGTCCGTGGCGGTGGGGCCGCCTATGACGAGCAAGTTGTTGACTCTCACCACGCCGCGCACGGATGACGCAAGAAATGTGGCCAGTTCCTTGCTCCTCGGGTCTGCCACCTGTCCGACAAGCGTGACCACTCCATCACTCACCGCAACACAGACTGGGGTGGCGCTTGTCGTTACGGAACCCAGCAATCGTGAAGATATATTCGCCTGGATCACTTCATCGGTTATAATTGGGCAGGACACGGTCGGGTAGCCGCCAACAGGGCAGGGCGCAGAATTGGGCTGCGCATAGGCCGCTCCAATCGTTATCACTAGCAAGATACCTGTCATTAAGCATCTTAAGTTTCTATATATTCTCGTATTCATAGTATTACTCCAAAAACCGGTGCAATCTAATAGTAATTTACCCGCTGCCAATGCAATGAGTCAGTAACAGCTCACTCTTCGTGAGAATATACGTACAAACTAGCATCCTGAGCTCCGTCGAAGGGCGCGGTCAAGTTTAGTTACATGTCACTTCGTAGCCGCATACTTCGACGGAGCTCAGCATGCTCACATTGTAATCACCAAGTCTGAGCTCTTACATGAGTCGTCCAACTTTGCATTAGTTGGCGTTGGGAAGTATAATTGGGCTGGGATAGTGTGATGATGAAAACTGTATACTTGGGCTTGGGCGCGAACATTGGAGATTGCAAAGGGAACCTCAGAGAGGCTGTGAGGCAGATTGTTGCCAACAGCTCATGCGAGGTGACAGCTATCTCAGGGTTGTATGAAACCAAGCCTGTGGGTTTTGAGGATCAGCCGGACTTCCTCAACGCTGTCATTGAGGTCAAAACCACGCTCAGCCCATGCGATTTGCTCGGCCTTTGCAATAAAGTCGAAGAAAATTTGGGCCGAAAGCGAACAATTCCATGGGGTCCGAGAGTCATAGACATAGATGTTTTGCTTTATGAGGGTGTGGAATCATCTGATGAGAGCCTGACTATCCCGCACCCACGGATGCGTCAACGCGCATTTGTATTGGCGCCGCTCGCAGACATTGCTCCGAATATGGAGTTGGCGGGTGGAATCACGGCAAGCGAGGCCGCGCAGAGAATTGGGCAGATGGGAATCAAAAAGATTGCAGACGAGACTTGGAGCCAACGGTGAGTCTATTTCGATATGAAGCAGTAGATAAGACAGGGAAAGTTCTGCGAGGCGTTATGGACGCATCAAACGAGCAGACGGTGACCCAGAAGCTGAGCGCGATGGGCTACAACGCCAGGTCAGTCTACAATGCCGCACAGCAGGCGCCATCGCGCCCAACCAGGACCAGCGCCGTTGCTCCGCAACAGACCCAGCCAGGGCGCGGCGGCATTAATGCTGTTACCTTGGCGAACGGAGTGCCAATATCGATCAAATCATGCGTGCCCGCGTCAGCGTTGGCAGTCTTCTTCAGACAGCTTGCTACCCTGGTAAAGGCAGGGCATCCGCTCTATCAAGCCTCGACTTATATAAGGGTAAGCAATCCAAGGATAAGAGCATTCTTGCCGATAATGCAGGAAAAGGTGCAGTCAGGTCAAAAATTGTCCGGGGCAATGGCCGAATTTCCCAAGATGTTCCCAGTGCATGCAATAGCTTACATTTGGTGTGGTGAGCTTGCGGGGAAATTAGATATAGTTTTGGAAGAGATAGCTACAGATTTCGAGACTGAATCCCGCGATACGCGATTGGGCCGGTTCGGTTGGGCTATAGCAAAGGCGACTATCATACTCTTTATTTTGATATTCCCATTGCTCGATTTTAATGCATTACTTGGCAAGGTGGCCGGCAGAGGCCTTGATACTGCCCTGAAGACTTTCTCTAGTGGGTTGATGAGCGCTCTTCCTGTGGTGATCGCTTTGCTGATATTCCTGGAAATTTGGGGGCACGTCAAGCGAGTGCCGGTTGTCAGGCATGCTATGGATGGGATGCTTCTGGGAGTGCCTGTCTGGGGCAAACTTCAGCGTTTCAATGCGACGGCTAAGTTCTTTCACGTTTTGGATTTGCTGATATCTGCCGGAATCTCACCGGCGACGGCATGGGATGCTGCAAGTTTGACGCCGAGAAACAGCGAGATTGCCAAACGTCTTAAATCCGCACGCAATGAGTTGCCTGTCGACGCGGGCGTGGTTGTGATGTTGGAGCGGTCTCGCGTTTTCGAAATGGATGATATTGGCTTGGCTACAGCTGGCGAAAAGAGTGGATCGCTGCCTGAGGCAGCCGCAAATATGGCCAGTATGTATACGAACAGAGCAGCCGCGCAAAAAACGATGGGCCGGTTCTGGTCTATTACTCTCATTCTAATACTAAACGGCGTGCTTACGGTCTTGGCAGTCTACATGATGGCTAAAGGCTATGCTGCGTTTCTTGACCCATTGATCAAAGCGACCGAATTTTAAGGACAAAATACTTGGCTCAATACAGCTACAAGGTAAAAGACAGAGCGGGCAATACCCGAACCGGCGCTCTCGAGGCTGAGAACGAACATCAAGCGGCGGCTATGATTCGCGAGGCGGGCGGATTGCCCATGGAGATAAAATTGGTTCGCGGCGTGAGTTCTCAGTCTTCTGACGGGCTTGCCGGAAATGCAATTGTGCGTCACTTGGTCCATCCGTTTTGGACTGGTGTCAGCATCGGTAATTTGGTGTATTTTTACAGGCAAATGGCTACGCTGCTGGCTGGTGGAATGGCGATGTCGGAATCGCTGAGAAGCATAGGCAGCCGCTCGAGGGGTTCACTTGGACGGATTGTGAATGCAGCTCAGGAACGCGTACAGAATGGCGGAAAGCTTTCGCAGGAGATGGCGCGCCACCCGCGCGTTTTTCTACCGCTGCAGATATCTTTGCTGCAAGCTGGTGAGCAGGGCGGCTTGCTTGAGCAAATGACGGAGAGAATCGCTTCTTATCTCGAATACGAGATAACTATCAGGCAGCGCATCGCAAAAGCGATGTTCTATCCTGTTCTTGTGCTCGTATTCGTCTTCATGCTGCCGGTGATTATTCCGTGGGTGGTTAAGGGCAGTGACGCAGCATGGGCAGTATTTTATTATCAAAGCCGAACGATCATTTTCCCAATGGTAATGGCTTTGATTATGATCAAGTTTTTGATGCAATTTGAGCCTGTAAGATTTGCATGGGATCTATTTAAAATTCAGCCGCCGCTTTTGGGTACTGTTGCCAGGAAAATCGCAATGTCGCGTTTTTCGAGAGCCTTGGCCTTGCTCTTTTCGGCAGGGCTGCCAATTACCCAGGCTGTTTCTATCGCCGCTGATGCCTGTGCGAATATCGCTATGGGCAAAAAACTAAAGCAAGCCATTCCTGCGCTCAAAGACGGGCAACCGTTGATGGAGTCTCTGAAAAAGACAGGCGCAGTGCTGCCCATGGTGTTGGATATGATCGCCGTGGGCGAACAAACAGGCAGCTACGATGCCACCCTGCAAAAAGTTGCGGATTACATGGATGCTGAGGCAGATTCTACCATCAGCAAACTCTCTGTCGCCCTTTTCGTGTTGATGATTCTAGGCGTTGGAATTGCGGCAGCTATATTTGCCATGAGCTGGATTGGTGACTACGCAAGCAAATTGGGAGGCGCAGGCGGGTAATGCATTCAACATCCACATATTATGAAATCCTCGGTGTGCCAAAGGGAGCGACGCTTGTGCAGATCAAACGGCGTTATAAGCAGCTTGCGCACAAATACCATCCGGATGTAGCCAGGGACAAAGAAACGGCTCACCGGCTCTTTATTGAGTTTACGGAGGCCTATGAGGTTCTGAGCGACCCGGCTCGGCGCAGGGCTTACGACGCCAATCTAAACATTCATCAGGCGCGCGAGGCCGAAAGGTTCGTGCAGGATAACGAACGTTCTAATCCGCAGGCTGAGACCGTGAAGAAGCTCTTGCAGGACGCGCAGCTTGCGTATATTCAAAGAAGATTCACCGAAGCAATCGAGATCATTGGACGAGCGATAGCGATGGACCCTACAAGCGGCAGCGCTTATGCCATTTTGGGCGATGTTATGCGAGTCAAAGGAAAACCGGGAGAGGCTGTAAAAGCCTACAGCTACGCGCTTCAGTATAACCCGACCGATAAAGAGACCGAAAAGAAGCTCATGGATATCGTCAGCAAGTATGTGGCGAAGACATCCAAGGCGGCTGCGGAGACTGAGGCGTCCCCCAAGGCGCATGTTGTTGTAAATATCGTCATTGTGGGCGCGGCGCTTTTTCTGCTATTCTTGATTTGGCTTTACCCTGGAGCGCCTATAGTGTCCTTAAAAACTTATGTGCCTCCGGCGGCGCTTTGGAGCGCAAACCTGGCGGGCTTTATCGCTGCGTCGTCGCTGCTGATTGGCTTGGCTTTATCGGTTAACGGACTCGTGGCGAACCCTGACGAAGAGATCCTATTCGAGGGCGGTAATAACTGGGCGGTGGTGCCGACCGGAATCGGCCTGCTTTTCGGATCAGGATTCTTCTTTTTGGGTGCGGCTGCATTTTACCTGCTGGTTGGCTTTATTCAGGGGAGCGTGTCCAGATCAGTGGTAACGGTGTTCGCATGTGTAACTGCAGTCGTGCTTATTGCTGCAATAATGTATAATAGAGATCCAGCGATCAAGCAGGTGCTGCTTTTTGGCGGGAATGTGTCCTTTCTGCCGATGTTGATCGGGTGGTATATAGGCGCGGCATTCAGGCCGTATAACGAATAGAGAGAAAATATGAAGCTAAAACCAGTAACAGCGCCCAGTCTTTGCGCCATGAAGGCTCGCAGTGAAAAAATATCGATGCTGACCGCTTATGACTATCCGTCTGGCCGTCTTGTGGACGAAGCCGGGATAGATGTCGCGCTTGTCGGGGATAGTCTCGGCATGGTGGTTCTCGGCTACGAAAACACACTTCAGGTAACTATGGCAGATATGATTCGCCACACCGCCGCGGTCGCCAGGGGAGTTAAGCGGGCGCTGATTGTGGTGGATATGCCGTTTCTTTCCTATCAGGTGAACGTCGAGGAAGCCCTACGCAACGCCGGACGGCTTGTTGTGGAAGGCGGCGCTCAGGCGGTAAAATTGGAGGGTGGAGATCGCAGCGCCGATGCCATTACAAAGATCGTCGACGCGGGCATTCCGGTGGTGGGTCATCTAGGCATGACTCCTCAGTCAGTTAATGTTATGGGCGGATTTGTGGAGCAGGGGATGGATGAATGGAGCGCGCATTGGCTGCGGCAAGGCGCGCTGCAGCTGCAGAGCTGCGGCGTTTGCGCGATAGTGCTGGAGAAAATCCCGGCAGACCTCGCAGGAGAGATCAGCGAGAGCCTTGAGATTCCAACAATTGGGATCGGCGCTGGCCCAAAATGTGATGGTCAGGTGCTGGTGATGCATGATATACTGGGGATGTATGATAAGTTTGTTCCGCCGTTCGCCAAGCAATACACGAACCTCTGGCAGCCAACACTGGAGGCCTTTAAGGCTTATAATAAAGAAGTGAAAAATGGGGAGTTCCCGGTAGAGTAGGAAGGGGTGCGTCCCAAATTCAAAGTACCGGTATGCTGCGCCAAATGACGGTATCATCTATGTTTCCAAACCTACTCGATCACAATTCCCGCAGCATGTGCGTATGACTGCGGGAACTGAGGTCAACTTAATTTGGAGTGTTTGATGAGACCGCCGTTCCCGCAGCATAGCCAAACGTGCCCCTCTCCTGGGGGAGGTACATCCTGAGCCTGTCGAAGGAGGGCTGGGGTGAGGGCGCATTCTCAAGAGAAGTCTTAGGGTGGCCTCCGAGCTCTCCGCCCTCCACTCTCAGCTCTCCGCTGTTTTTAGGAGTAGTAGTTGAAGTTAGTACACACAATCAAAGAAACGCGTGATGAGATTACCCAGGCGCGTCGAGAAGGAAAAATCATAGGTTTCGTGCCCACAATGGGGGCGCTCCACGAGGGGCATCTGACGCTTGTTAAGCGTGCCCGGGAAGAATGCGGATTTGTGGTTGTAAGCATATTTGTGAATCCAACCCAGTTCGGGCCGAGTGATGACTTGGACAATTACCCGCGAACCCTCGAATCGGACGCTCACAAATGCGAGCAAGCTGTGGTAGACCTGATATTTGCGCCATCGCCCGCTGAAATGTATCCAAGAGGCTTCGATACCTGGGTCGAAGTAAATGGCCCCGCCGAAATGCTTGAGGGTGCGCTGCGTCCCGGACACTTCAGAGGCGCCACGTCGGTCTGTGCAAAGCTCTTCAACATCACAAACCCGGACTTCACCTATTTTGGCAAAAAGGATTATCAGCAGCTCACTGTCATCCGCAAAATGGTGCGCGATCTGAACCTGCCGATGACGGTCGTGCCGGTCGATACGGTTCGCGAGCGCGACGGGCTGGCAATATCCTCCCGCAACGTATACCTCAGCTCGGTTGAAAGAAATGCCGCTCTGGTTTTGAGCCGTGCGCTTAAAGATGTGAAGGCGGTCTTCGATTCCGGTGAACGCAGGGTGCTGACGCTTAAGAGAATCGCTGAAAGCATGATCGCGGCTGAATTAATGCCCCGGATTGACTACGTGGAGATCGTAGACGCGGAGACTCTGACCCCAATCGATGAAATAGAAAGGCCTGCAGTGCTGCTATTGGCCGTAAAGATTGGTTCCACGCGGCTGATTGATAATATAGAACTTTGGAGGGAAATATGATCTTTAATCGGTTATCAAGAATTATTATTGCATTCGCGTTTGCCTTTTTGTGCTGCGCAACTTTCGCGGGTACACCCAGCGAACTTTACGTGAAGAGCTTGTTGCCCGATATTTTACTGCGTCGGATCAATACAAACGGGTCGGGCGTACCTATAGTCGTCTTCAATCCGCTCTCCTGGACCCGCACAGACGCCGTCGAAGTTGAATCTCCTTTTGAAGGCGAGTGCCCATACGTGCAAATAACCGACGGCGCCGGCAAAGTTTATCCGGCGCGTGCTCTAGGTGACCGGCTTTATTTCACCGCCAGGAACCTGCCTGCACTCGGCTATAAAGTATTCTGGGCGGTCCGCTCATCGAAGCCTATCCCGACTTCAATAAAGTGTACTACCGATTACGTCGAAAACCAATTCTTCCGTGTCAATATAGATAAGAAGAACGCGGCAATCACCTCGATTGTCGACAAAGTGAACAAACGCCAACTGATGCCCAAAGGCAGTAAGGGGGCAATTCTTCAGATGTTGAACGGGGATAAGGTCAAAGAAGTTAGCGCCGATAGCGCGTCTGACATGATTGACGGCGGTCCAGCGCGCGGCTTGCTGATCTTGGAAAACAGTTACGGTGATGTTCCTTTCGCGCAGGAGTTGATCCTGCACGATGGTGTTCCGCGTGTGGACATACGTTTGACCACAGAATGGCCTGAGGGTATCTCGGACACGCTAAAAGTGTTATTCCCCATCATTATGAAGCAAGAGATATCCACCCTGGGCGGGGTTGAACGCATTGAGGACGGCATTGGCGTGCCCAGTTTCAAATGGCTGGATATTAGCGATGCAAAATACGGAGTGTGCCTGGCTTGTGACGCTGCGTATAACTGTTCAATCTCAAATGGCTGCATATCAGCTGCGCTTCTTAAGCAAGCCAAGTCGAATAGCGAAGGTGGCACGTATGAGGTCAACTATTCCCTCTTCACGCATATAGGCGATGTGAGCTCGGGCGATGTTTTTGAACGTGCGATGGAAGTTGCCCAGCCTTTGGTTGCTCGTCTCCAAGGAAAGCACAAAGGCGAACTTCCTGCAACTGGATCTCTTTTCACATTCCCCGACGGCGGAGTGGTGGCCTCCCTGACGGGCTCAGATATCATTGGACGCTCGCCAATGCTTTGCTTCTACGAAACCAACGGAAAAGCCACCGCCATAGAAGGCGCAATGAGCATCACGGGTTTTCATCTGCTCGAAGCGAAACAAAATGGTAGGCCCATAGAAGGCGCGAAATCGATTACGGAAAAAGCAAATGTAGGTTTGGCAGCGAGCGGCACAGCGGCCTATCTGTTGGTTTGGGAAAAGTAATTTGCTGAGAAGTTTTTGCTGATCCGTGCCGCGGCACAATTGCCCTCGGCCCGCTTGCGCATCGGTTAAGCGCCGCAGCACGGATCGCTGGGGGAAACCAATTGCGACGTCCTGATCCCTACTAGCCGCTTCTTTTTTTTCGCAGCTCCCACCCAGGCTGTCGCACCTGTTCTATACCCATATAGCAGGCAGCCGAAGCATAATCAGGATGAGATTTATAAAAAAAGATGGGGCTAAGCAGAATCTAAGGTCAATTCACAAGCCAATAAGCGCCAGACTCCCTTCTATAACCTATTCCCTGTTCCCTATTCCCTAGCTCCCATGCTATAATTTCATGGCAACAAACGCACACGTGCAAGGAGAGCATCCCATGAAAACTGTCATTTCAACGCCAGACGCACCCGCGGCGATAGGCCCGTATTCCCAGGCTATTAAGGCAAACGGCTTTCTGTTCCTCTCGGGGCAGATACCTATGAACCCTAAGACAGGGCAAATCGAGGTTGTGGATTGTGTGGGGCAGACCAGGCAGGTAATGGAAAATATAAAGGCTGTGCTCGCTTCTCAGGGGCTGACGCTCGAAGATGTGGTCAAGACAACAATCTTCCTGACCAACCTGGATGATTTCGCCAGGGTGAACGATGTTTACGGCGCTTGCTTTAAGGCAGACCCCCCTGCCCGGTCTACGGTTCAGGTATCCGCTCTGCCGAGGGGTGTTAAGGTTGAGATAGAGGCTGTTGCGGTTCTTCGCTAGGCTTCTCTTTCGTTCGTTCGGCTCGTTCCCTGAGCCAGGTTCGCACGAACAAGGCAGTAGACATGACTACTATTATCATAAGCGATATCCAAGTCAGGAGCGAGGACCGGAAGCCCATAATCTGCCGTTCTAGCGAGCGATGGGCCACAAACGAAAACAACATGAACCCGAAGCCGTAGAGAGTAACAGCTGAAGCGTATCCGCGCCTGGGAAATTTACTATTCAGAGCTGTGGTTGCTCCGAATAGCCCGAGAGCGAGACCTTGTGAAAAGAACATCGCTCTAAATAGCCGCAGGTGGTCGAACAAATCTCCACTGGGTAGTTGGCAAATTCGGTAGCAGAAAATGAAAGCCCCCGTCATCAGGAATGCGCAAATTCCCATCAGAGGCCAGAAAACCACAGCCGGCAAAATTCCGCTCTCTTGTTTGGTGCTGGGTGTGTTGTCGACCATAGCTTATATTGCCTTTCCTATGCGCTCGCGCAGGCGATAAGCGCTGATTTCGCTGAAGCCGATACAGCGGGCAGCGGCAAGCCCATCAGCTATTCCGAACCCAACATTTCCAATGCTGTGCGAATCAGAGCCGATAGTAATATTTCTGCCGCCAAGGGCATAGTAACGCTCAAGAATCGCCTGGCACGGGTAAATGTCATTCGCGGCCTGCCTGAGCCCGGATGTGTTGATCTCAAGGCTCATGCCGCGCGCTATAATTGCTTCAAGCGCCTTGTCTATTATACATGCAAATGGGGCAGGGTCAAATTGGCCAAAGTAGTTCACGCCGTGGCGCTTGCAGAGGTCAAGGTGGGCAATTGCATCGAACAGGCCTGTCTCGATGGCAGCCAAAGTGTTTTCAAAATACGGCGTATAGGCTTCCTGGGCGTTTTTGCCGCTAAAATAGTCCCGGTGGCGCTCAAGCAGTATGCCGTTTACGTAGTGCACAGCCCCGATTACATAATCGAATTCTTTGCCATCCAGAAAAGCGCGAATCTCAGAGGAATACTTGGCCTGAAAATCGACTTCAGCGCCGAATCCTACCTCAAGTCTGCCGCTATACACCTCGCGCGCATCTTCGATTTGCCGTTTATACAGATCATAATCGAAGTAGCCGCAGTATTCTTCGGTGGGGTCGAAATCCACGTGCTCGGTGAAGCATATCTCCGAGAACCCTCGCTCATAAGCAGCCTGGCAGGTATCCAGAACGCGCCCGCTGGCATCATGCGAGCGCTCAGAATGCAGGTGATAATCTATCAAGAACTCTTCTCCTGATAGATAACGCGCGAAATCACATCGCCGACCGTCTTCAGCGACTTAGGCGAGCACTTGTCCACCGTGTCATCAAGGGTATGCCAGGGGCCGTAGTCGAAATCGATCACATTTATGCATTTGATTCCCGCTTTGATCAGGGGGATATGATCGTCGGTGATAGAATACTTGGCCTCTGGAATGAAAACATCCTTATAGCCAAGCTTATCAGCCGCGCTCCATACTTTCTTCACAATATCCGGGGCAGCCTTGAGCGACGCAGTCTCCTGATAGATATTGAGGTTTTTATCGCCAATCATATCCAGCAGAATTCCATACTCAAATTTAACCTGCTTACCGTTCACAACGGCGCCGGTGTCCAGATTCGCCGCGAAATACTTCGCGCCCAGATACATATCACTTTCGCCAGGGCCGTAGTCTTCGCCATCAAATAAGACGATAAACACCCCAACATCAGGCTTTTGTTTGGCAAACACCCTCGCCAGCTCAAGCAGCGCTGCCACTCCCGATGCGCCGTCATTCGCGCCTGGGATGGGGGTCTTTTGCTTTAGCAGATTGACCTCCTGGTCGGCTGTCGGGCGAGAGTCCCAGTGAGCCGCAAGCAGGACCCATTTTTTGGCCGATGGATTGAAGTGCGCGATGATGTTGTGCAAGACCAATCTTTTGTTTCGCACGCCTCGCGCGAACTCCTGCACACTGACGCCATCCGCATACGGTTTCAATTGCGCCTGCATATACTCGACCATCAAGTCATGCCCGGGAGCGCCAGGGTAACGAGGCCCAAAGTCAACCTGTTTCTTGAGCATATCATACGCGCGCGTTCCATCGAAAGCAGGCGGGGCATCAGCAGCCGGCGAACAGCCTGAAATGACAAGCAGCGTGAATAAACTTAGCGCAATAGGGCGGATACTCTTTATATGGGACATATTATTTCCTTAGGTAAAAAGTGCGTCACCCTGAACTTGTTTCAGGGTCCTTTAGCGAGGATGACAGCGCCCGAAGACATCCCCACCTCCACTACAAGCAAGGTAATTATATCATGAAGTTCTACGGTGTGGATGTAAGCAAGGATACTCTGTTGGCCTAGCTCTAAGAATTGCAATTTTTGGCGCTTTCTCGATACAAATTCAGCAGCGCTAAGATTCCAAGCCCGTAAAATGTATATTCTACATCCGCCATGCTATCTGATGGGCAGGCTTTGAACCCTCCGCTTTTATCAAGAGCAAGTTTAGCCATACGAGCGATTGCCGCGAGATCCAGCTTATTCATCGCATCAGCAAGAAACAAGCATGATAGGCCGGTGAAAGTGGAAAGGAGGTCTTCTTCGGGAGCGCCGGAGCAAGGGAGAAGGCCGCCGCCGATTGGCTGCATATCTCTTAGGAAGTTGGCGATATCTTGTGTATCTCTTACGGTCAATTCGTCGGTAATCAAAAGCAGAGTTATTACCGCCGCGGTTGAGCTGGTCTGCGAGGAGGTTTCATTGGGCATTTCGCTGAAACCGCCGTCAGTGCGCTTCAATGTGCGCACGGATTCGATAGCAAGGCGGCGGCAAGGGAAATCTTCTTCAAGCATGTCATAGCAGAGCTTAGCCAGAAATGTATTGTAAGCGCTGATATTTTTTCCGGCCAATCTGGAGAAGCCGCCGCTGATGAGTTTTTGCGCTTCAAGGCGCTTGAGTATTGGCTCGCGCTCGAAATCTATCTTCAAATCCGTGAAACTCAGGGTGCGAATCGCATTCAGGCCGTTGAAACACTCAACCACATCTTTGGGAGATTTGAGTTTGTCGGTTACAAAATCGGCAGTTGCTTGGAGCTTTTCAAGGTCATAGCCGCAGGTCGAAAGCGCGCGCAGGGCAAAATCCGTGTAATAGAGGTCGGAGCCACCCTGCCTGCCTCGAAAACCGCCATCGGGCTGCATTGTGCTCAAAACGAACTCTATCTGCGCCTCTCGAAATGCGGAGCTCAAATAGGAAACGCCTGTGGTCAGCAGGCCATCGAGGACATTGAGATAATCGTCTGTCATGGATTTTCTATGCGTGACGAAGAACGCCTTGGCAGCACGATTCGTGCGAGGAAACCAAGCAGCTCGCGCAGGTCTGGAGAAGCCATCTCCAGCGCTGCGTCCAACGCCCGACCACGCAGCCTGACAAACAGACGCTCTGTCTTATCGAACGCCCCGAGGGATTCATAGAGCTTCTTGATTTCCGCCACAGCCTGCGCGTGATCCGCGCTTTTGGCCAACTGAGCCAGTTTCTTTCCGCCGCCCGCTTCAAGCGCAAATGCGCGAAGAATGGTGGGACGCTGCGCTAGAGCATCTAATCCTGAAACGCTGTGGCCGGAGTCTTCGTCCTCCCAATCGTCCAAATCGTTGAGGATCTGATAAGCCTCGCCAACATATACGCAGAATTTGTGCAAAATCTCATTATCTATATCACAACCCGCCGTGCGCAGGCCCGAGTAAAGGGCCACTTCAAACGCCGGGGTGGTCTTCAAGGAATAGACTTGCAGAGCGTCCAGAGGGAGAAGATCAGGGTCTTGCCAAAGAAGCTCGGCGCCTTGCCCAAGGCAGAGATCAAGGTGCGCCGATGCCAGATTTCCGAGAATATCAGCCACTTTCTCAGCGCCCAAGGCTTCAGCCTCGCCTGAGACGAGCCGATATCCTAACCCCACAAGATAATCGCCGATATTGATCGCTGGCGCGATTCCGTGGCTCCTGTGAATCGTTTGTCTGCCGTAGCGAAATTCATCATCGTCCTCAACATCATCGTGTATAAGCGAGGCCTTGTGCATAGCCTCAATTGCAATGGCAAGCCGGCGCACGGCAGGCGGAATGGATTCTGCAGGCTCGAAACTTGGGTCTAAAGCATTCTCGCCGAAAGCCCCAACGGCATACGCGGCCATCGTAATGAACGGTCGAAGCCTCTTTCCGCCGCGCCTGAGCCAATCTATTGCGATGTCTTCGGTCATTGTAAGCGGCGAGGAAGCTTCTTGGTTAGGGTGCGCAAGATACGGCGAAAGCAAATCAGCCAATGTGCCATCTTCGAACAATTGAGCTGTCTCGCGAAGAAGCTTCAGGTAGCTGCGAGTCTGTCCAACACTGCCGTTGTCCGTCCAACTGAGCATAGATTCGATCTCATCGAGCTCTGCCTGAGTGTTTGCGCAGCCATCAGTAAGCAATGGCGCTGCAATATATGGAATGCCAAACTCAGAAATGCGCGCAAATGACGTTTCCAGAGAATCAAGGCACGCAACGCCGAGAATGGCGTCGGTGTCACCTTCCAAAACCCTGAGCACAACAGCGGGTGTCCCCTCCGCCACCAGGGTGCTATACCCCAGGCTCTCGGCATGCGCTTTGAGGTAATAAATATTGCACGAACCGCATCCCGCGCAGTGCAACCCCTCGGAATCGAACTTGCCGGGGCATTTAGATTGGTCGCTGAGGCAATGCGGAATCAAGAACAGACGTCGGCTGGCAGGAACGGCTCCAAACTGGGGTTTCCAGAACGCGTTGCTGATGCAGACCATGGCATATCCCAGGTAAGCGGCATCGTAAGAAAGCTGATTAAGGAGATCGCGACCGCGTGATTCGAAGTCTTCCCAACTTGGCGGACGTGTGCAATCCATACCGGCGGCAATATCAGCAGCCAGGCGGCGCATAGCATCCCTAACCCGCTTCTCAGCCGGCATTTGCTTTATATTGAATAACCCCAAATCTTGAACAGCAGACATACTCAACTTACTCGATTTATTGTGAGAGCTCACGCTTTGTGAGAATAGCAAAACAACCCAGCATCCTGAGCTCCGTCGAAGGGCGCGGTCAAGTTTAGTTAGATGTCTCTTCGCAGCCGCATACTTCGACGGAGCTCAGCATGCTAAGATTGTACACATTATTTATGAGCGCTTACGATCTATTAATCAGATATCAACGCACGGCCCAGCGCTTCCACTGTCCATGAGACGGGATACATGTCTTCAGAATACCATAAACTTGCAAAATAAAGCCCGATTGGACTAGGTTTTTGCCATGAGCGATTCTCAACACACTCTATCAGAAATAGCGCCCCTAGCGCAACCGCTTTTTTTGCATCAGCCCGACCAGAATACTTAGTCAGCGCAATCACGGCAAGCGCTGTTTCTTCGATAGACGATTTTACGCCCACATCTCCGCCCCAACCGCCATCTGAGTTTTGGGCATTAGTTAGATAACGCAAGCCGTTCTCGGCTGCAAGTGAATCAGCCAGCGCAAGCATCACGCGGGAAGTGCCAAATACCGGGTTTTGTGCATCTTTCGCTAATTGATTCCCAAACCAGAGCGGAACCCAGGAGCCATCGGGCCTTTGATTCTTTGTCACATATTCAAACCCCAGCTTTATCGCTCGAACGCAGGCTGGGTTCTTGCCGTTAGGGTCGAAGCTCTTGAGCGCCCGAAGCGCGTGTGCGGTAATATCAGGTGAACTTTTATCGAATGGAAGCTTGCCCCATCCCCTGCAAAAAGTCGGCCAGCCGCCATCAGAGTTCTGCAAGCCGATAAGCCAATGGATGCCTTTTGGGATAGCTTCAGAAATATTTGCCTGTGGCAACTTACTTTCTAGCATGCTGAGCTCCGTCGAAGCACGCGGTGAAATTT
>JAPLCU010000042.1 GCA_026392045.1 Armatimonadota bacterium | reverse complement strand
GACGTTCCCTTTGACTGGTGAGGTAGCTTCTTACGGTCAGAAGGCAAAAAAAGGAATTGAATTGGCTATCGAGGACATCAACAAGAATGGTGGAGTCTTGGGTCGGAAAGTGACAGTAGACTTCCAGGATGATCGAAATGACAAGAAGCAGGCTGTGAGCATTGTCACGAAATTTGCTACAATCGATAAGGTTCCTGTGATACTCGGTTCCGCAGGCAGCGGCGTGACTTTGGCTGTTGCCCCAATTGCCAATCAGAACAAGGTTCTTCTTGTGTCTCCGATCTCCTCGTCCACGGAGCTTTCGACCAAAGGCGGGCAGTATTTTTTCAGAACCGCACCGGCTGATGATCAGCAGGCCGAGATTCTAGCCAACTGGGTGGCTGATTCCGGCGCAAAGAATGTCGCTGTTGTATATACCAACAATGCATGGGGCAAGCCGTTGGCTGATGGCTTTAGCCAGAGGTTCTCAAGCCGGGGAGGCAAAGTAATTCTTGCGGAGGGTGTGGCCGAGGGATCAAGCGATTTCCGCACAATCATTGCCAAGCTGAAGCGACTGCCAAAACTGGATGCAGTTGTCTCGCCGACCTACCCAAAAGAGGGTGGCGTTTTCGTTCGGCAGATTAAGGAACTGGGCTTCAGCGTTCCGCTCTTTGGTGGCGATAACTGGGGTTCGCCAGAGTTCAGAAAGATTGCTGGGAGATCAGTTGAGGGCGTTCGCTACACTGCGCCGTCCGAGAGCGCCAGTCCTGAATATAAAAAGTTTGCCAAGCGCTATAAGACTAAGTTCAAAGAAGACCCAGATATTATTGGCGCTTGCTCATATGATGCCGCTATGGCAGTCTTCAAGGCAATGGAAGCTAGTAAGAGTGTCGATGCGACGAATGTAAAAGCTGCACTCGGCAAGGTGTCATTTGTGGGAGTTTCAGGAAATATTGCATTTAAAGAAAACGGCGATCTCGCTTCAGAAGCGTTTGGCCGGATGACTATTAAGAGCGGCAAAGTTGTAGTCGCAAAACCATAGAGGAGATATCAAATGGTAATTACATTGAATAGAACACAGAATAAAGGAACGAATAGTGGCAACGAATCCACCAGAGTTGACGAGTTCAAGAAGCGAATGCTTCAGTGGTCGAACCCAGTGGAGTTCGTAAACAATATGTATAGCAGTCATCCTGGAGACGAGTTCACTGAGTATTTCGTGGAAGTCTTCGGAGAATGAGCATTGAGCCGACTTGGGACGATCTCTTCGAACAATGGAAGAAACGCATCGATAATTTGATTCTTGAGCATCCAATGCAGATCATCAGCTGGGAGGCTACGCGACGGTGTAATCTGAATTGTCTTCACTGCGGATCTCCCGCTGAGGATGCCGATCATGCCGAAGAGCTGACCACTGAAGAGATCGTTGGCGCATTTGAACAGATTGCCCAAGATTTTGATACGAGCCGGTTCAGGCATATTAACATCACAGGTGGCGAACCGTTCGTCCGCAAAGATTTGCTGGAGGTGTTGCGCAGGATTAGCCAACGGCCGTATTACCGCAACATTGATATCCAGACGAATGGAATTGTTTTGGCCGATCATCCGGAACTCTTTGATGAGCTCAAACAATGTGGGGTGACCGGTATTGGTGTCAGTATTGATGGGCTTGAGGATGCGCACGATTCGTTCCGACGCGCACCTGGGAGCTTCGCGAAGGTTTTCAAAGCCGCTCGTCTGGCTGTGGAGCACGGGTTTACGGTAACAGTGGGAATGGTCGCACATTCGAAGAACGTCGATCAAATTCCCGATTTCTTCGAGTTGGTCAGAAACGAGATCAACCCCAGGATATTCAGGATACTCACTCTCGATCCCCAAGGAAGAACGGAAATAGATTCCGATTACCTGCTATCGCCGGATGGTCTCCGACAGGTCATTGATTTTTTGAGGACGGAGTATGGCAAAAGCAGCCCCACCTATGCAGAGCCTTCGGTCACAATGGTGGAAATGGGCTGCGGCGGATGGATGGGCAAGGAACTCGAAGGCACGTTCCGCCCGATGATTTTCCACTGCATAGCAGGGATCATCAATTTAGGCATTCTCTACGACGGCAAACTCGCATCCTGCAGTAACATCTCGCGAGAGTTCATCGAAGGCGATCTGCGGACAGAGCGTATAAAGACTATTTGGGATACTCGCTATCAGCGATATAGGGAATCTGGCTGGAAGAAGACAGGCGAGTGTGTGGATTGTGGGGAGTGGGAGTTTTGCCACGGGGGGCCGATGCACACTAGGGGAATCAGGCGAACAGGGCGGTGTCTTAGCCGAACCAGAGACCGCGCCCTCTGCACATCAGGAGATTATAGTAGTGCGTAACGGGAGGAACAACGCTTGAAGATACTGGAGTGGTTGTATAAACACAAGAACGGCCTCAAAGATGTCTTTCAGATAGTGATGCGGCTTATAACTGGTTTATTTATTGGTTATATGATGAGTTTCACAGGAGACGTCTCCGAAGATATGTCGGGATCTTGGAGATGTCTTTGGGCGATTTCGGGTGCCTTTTTTGTGGACTACGTTTGTCGGTTGCTCTTTCAATACGAACAGAGATTGCCACAGGAGGCTGCCGAGAAGGTCAAGGAACAAGTTCGAATTCTTATAGAGTCGGTCGAAAAACAGCTTGATCGATTCTCTCCATACTTCGGGGTACATACCGAGCACAATGTGCTTGAGAACATTCTTCTGTCCAGCCACAGTATCGACACCAAGGCGAAATGGGTAGTGCCGTTTTTTGTTTCGAGGAAATTGAAAGATGACTTCAAGTCAAGGAATCAAATTGACTTCCAACTGTTGGCGCGGGATTACTCCGAACTACTTGCTGATCTAATACCAAATTGTTCCAGCACGCTGCATATGACTTGCCCATATATTCCGACCACTTGGTTCAAGGAGGTGTTCGCGTCGGAGTCTGAAATGCTTAAAGCGGCAATGAACAACACCCTGTCAGAGCAGAACTTCCCATCACATGTCGCGACAATGATGCGCTTACGCGTGAGCGAGTCGAAGAAGAGGTTCGTGGTGATTCCTGACGAGGATAATCTTGCGCAATTCTGGCACCCTGATAACAGGGATGCTCTTTTGTGTTTTCTTCGTTTCTCAAACTCGGATTATGATATTCAGACGCGCTTTGCATATTTAGAGACCCTTTGCGGAGAATGTAGGAAATGCAGCCTGGCCGCCCTTGATTTCCAGGTATGGGACTCAAAGGTAGCAGTAGAGTGGCGAAAATCGGATACCACTTGCACTATGAAAATAGGCCTAGACACGCACTATTTGGACTTCTTCGGCAAATGCTTCATGATGTCAGCGGCGACTTACTCAGCAACGCAACTAAAGGAAAAATTAGTGAAGATCGAAAAAGGAGATACAGTGATTGTCTGGGAACGAAAAGTCAACAATACTGGTCTCATTGGTGGATTAGAGTGAACATAAGGCCGAAAGCCTCCCTAATACCCCCTAGGCACGCCCATACATTCTATTCAGGGTCCCCAGAGCCCATTGGTTTGGAGTATATTGCGGGCTCATTGGTGGCTGCTGGGATTCCAGCGCAACTTACGAGCCCCAATGAACTGCGTGCGTCTGTGCCCGGTTTTCACTCTGAGTTTTCGCTGTTTTCCAGCACTACGGCAGAATATCCTAGGGTATGTATTGAGGCTGCCCAAGCCAAGAATGATGGTCGAATCACGGTGATTGGGGGCTATCACGCCTGCGGATGCACGAATGATACCCTCAATGGACCTTTTGATTATGCGATTAGTGGCGAAGGCGAGCTCGCGGCTGTGGAGCTGATCCGAACGATAGTTGATGGGACGAGCAATTGTATTCGTAATGGCGATAGGACTGGCGTGTCGCCAAGACACTTTGTTGCCGACAGACTGACCGATCTAGATGCGCTGCCTTTTCCGCTTCGCTCTGAGGCGCGTCTAGGCACTTATATACCTTACGACTTGATGTGGCCCGCCCATTCTCAGCAGAAGAATATAGCAATTGTTCTTGCTTCCAGAGGTTGCGATCATTCCTGCAGCTTCTGTGCATCTCAAACTGTATGGGGCACAGGAGTGCGCTTCCGGTCGCCGGAAAACGTTGTCCGAGAGATTCGCGATTTGAAGTCGCAATTCGATACGAATACAGTGGTCTTTGTTGATCAATCGCTGGGTCAGGTCAAAGAGTGGACAATTGACTTGTGTAACACATTAGAAAGCTCTAGACTCAACCTGAGTTGGTACCATATGAGCAACCTCGACATAGATCGAGAAGCCCTCGCCGCTATGGGGCGTGCTGGCTGCAGGAAAATCGGTCTTGGCATTGACGGTCTTTCTCCGCGTGCTATGGAGCTTATGAAACCGCTGAATTCTCAGAATACGGAAAGCATAAATGAACTTCTTGATTATTGTAATTCGCTAGGTATATTCGTAAAAGCATACTTGATGATTGGTTCGCCATGGGAAACCGAAGACGATATCAAGGAGTATATGGAGCATATCGGAAATATTCGAGCGAATGAGATCAAGATATCATATCTTACACCATTTCCTGGAACGCGCGACTGGGATCGCTATTCGCCACATTTGCTCACTAAGGATTGGTCGCATTTCGATACGGTGTCAATGCCTGTTGTCTACAATCCGATTATATCGGTTCAACAATATCATGAGATCCGAACAAGGCTCTTCAGAGCTTTTTACGGCTCTAAGACTTACGCGGATGTGACTAAGCGCATGTTAGATAAATACCCTCACTATATAGAGAGCTACAGAGAGTTTCTCTACTATCTGAAGACGTTCGATATGATATCAGGCGAGGAAGCATGGATAAGGCTCATCAACGATCAGAACAAGACTATTGCATATTCATCCGCGCCTCCAGAAGGGAACGTGATCTAGCGTGCAACTGGTCGCCAATATCATTATAGCCGCCAGCACGATATTGCTAGTGGGGCTAGGATTCGCGCTGATATACCGAGTTGTGCGTTTCTTCCACTTTGCGCACGGTGTGGTATTTACATCGGGGCCATATGCGGCGTTTCTCCTGACTACGAGACTGGGACTGCCTTTGGCTATATCAATTCCCATCGCCGTGGTTATTAGCGCTGCATTGGGCGCTACAATGGAATTGGCAGTATACCGACCTTTAAGGCGCAAGGGATCATCGCCTCTTGTTCTTCTGATGGCTTCCCTTGGAATATATGTATTACTTCAGAACACTATCTCGCTTGCATTTGGCGACGACACAAAGAGCATCCGTCCGAACACCATCAGCGAAGGAATCAGAGTCTTTGGGGCTGTCATTACACCTGTTCAATTGCTAACTGTTGCTATCAGCATTGGGCTATTGGCGGCCATGATTGTGTTTTTCAGGCAATCGATTATGGGAAAAGCGTTGCGCGCGGTGGCAAATGACCCCGTGCTAGCCAATATCTCCGGAATCGACAGTGACCGTGTCATATTCTGGACGTTCGTCATTGGTTCTGCATTAGCTGGTATTGCCGGGATAATGGTCGCGATGGACGTTGACATGACTCCGAACATGGGGATGAACGCGCTTATGATGGCAGTGGTTGCGGTCATCGTAGGAGGCGTAGGCAGCATGCCCGGCCTGATCTTGGGAGCAGTATTATTAAGCGCAGCCCAACAATTATCATCATGGTTCCTAGGTTCACAGTGGCAAGAACCGATGGCGTTCGCTGTGTTGCTGGTTTTTTTGCTGTTTAGACCTCAAGGGTTTTTAGGCAAGCGCGTAAAGAATGCGAGTATATAAATGGATTACTTCTACCATATATTAGTGGTTGTGTGTATTTATGCCGTACTTGCCAACTCGCTGAACTTGCTCACCGGCTACACTGGTTTACTTTCGCTTGCTCACGCGGCTTTTTTTGGCATAGGGGCTTACAGCGCCGGACTACTGGCTCTTAATGCCCACATGCCGTTCTTTGTTTGCATATTGTGCGCAATGGTAGTTGCTGGAATACTTGGCTTGATGGTGGGATTGCCTTCGCTGCGGGTTCGTGACGATTACCTTGCCATAACTACTTTTGCCTTTCAAATCCTTGCTTTCGGATGCCTAAACAACTGGGTTTCGCTCACCGGCGGTCCGCAAGGCTTGAACGGCATTCCTCGACCTGCGATCTTCGGTATTGTGATTGCTTCAAATGCTCAGTTTCTTGTTCTGACTGCTTGTGTATGTTCATTTACCTATTGGGTCGTGGCTCGCATAGTCAGATCACCGTTTGGACGAGTGCTCAAGGCGATTCGTGAAGATGAAATTTTTGCTCAATCGTTGGGGAAGAATGTTGCTAAATACAAACTGACGGTCTTCGTGATAAGCTCGTGTCTTGCAGCGCTGATTGGAGCGGTCTATGCTTTCTACATAGTATCAATAGACCCCACCGGCTTTACAGTGATGGAGTCGATATTCATTGTTTCGATTCTCATTATAGGTGGAGCAGGCAGTCTGTGGGGACCCTTTGTGGGCGCAGTGGTTTTGGTTGTGCTGCCGGAGGTTCTCAGACAGGTCGGTCTGCCCGAGGCACTTGCAGCAAACTCGCGACAAATTCTTTACGGCATTCTGTTGGTGACATTTATGATGTGGCGACCGCAAGGGCTATTCGGAGAGTATAAACTCGGGTCGTCATCAAGAGAGGGCAAATAGAATGCAAGATGAGACTCGGGCAGAGAATGTCATCATGCTTGACGTAGAGCAGGTTTCAAAAGACTTTGGTGGAGTCAAAGCCTTGTCGGAGGCTACATGCTCTATCCGCGAAGGCGAGATAGTATGCTTGATCGGACCAAATGGCTCTGGTAAGACGACACTTTTCAATATAATAACCGGTTTCCTCAAGCCGGATTGCGGCAAGATAGTATTCAGAGGATCCGATCTATTGACTCTGCCTCCACATCACATATCGAAGATAGGCATTTCAAGAACGTTTCAGAATCTCCGTCTTATACGAAGGCTCTCTGTGCTGGATAACGTCTTGCTGGCCTTTGATCAGCAAATTGGTGAGCACTTATCTAACCTGTTCATGAGAACCCAGGCTTCTTTACAAATGGAACAGCGCAATCGTGATGAGGCTTTTTCCTTACTGGAACAAGTTGAGCTTGCCGAAAAGGCTCACAATGCTGCCGAAGATTTGTCATATGGACAGCAAAAACTACTTAGTATTGCTTGCTGCCTTGCCACTCGGGCTGATCTGCTGCTTTTTGATGAGCCGATAGCGGGTGTTTCTCCGTATCTCACCGATAGAATCCTCAGCCTGATCCGTGATCTACCGGCAGAAGGCAAGTCTGTGATTATGATCGAGCACAATCTTGATGCGGCCGCCCCTATTTGCGACCGGATGATCTTTATGGATTCAGGAAGAATAGTCAGTGAAGGAACGCCCGAGGCGGTCCGCAATAATGCTCAAGTCATTAAGGCATATATTCAATAGGTGTACAAATAACGTGTTGACGATTGAACGCTTAAAATCTGGTTATGGCAAAAAGCAAGTGTTATTCGATGTATCACTTGACGTTAAAGAACGCGAGATAGTAGCGATCATTGGCCCGAATGGTTGTGGAAAGTCAACATTGCTTAAAACGATATGTGGAGTGATTCCTGCGTGGAAAGGGGACATTGATTTTAATGGACATAGAATCAACAACGCCACGCCAGCTCAGAATGTATGCAGAGGCATAACATTTGCCCCTCAAGGAAGCCGCGTATTTGATGAATTGTCTGTAGCAGAGAATTTGGAAATCGGCGGCTTCCATCTCTCGGAAAAGCAAAGAAGATCACGTACAGACGAAATATTGCAGTTGTTCCCTGTGCTGGAAAGACGATTGCAACAAGAAGCGGGACGATTAAGCGGTGGTGAACAACAAATGCTCGCACTTGCCCGAGTCTTGATTCCTAGTCCGAAACTACTGATGCTTGATGAACCATCCCTCGGTCTTGCTCCAGGTTTGGTGGAGGAAATTTTCGCTAAGATTGCGGAGATCAACAGCCAGACTGGTGTCTCAATCCTTATTGTTGAGCAAAGGGTCCGTGCAGTTCTAGCACTGTCTCATCGAGTGTGCTCATTAAAACTTGGCAAGGTCGCATTGTTTGGCAATGCGGCTGAATTAGGCGAAGATTCCGAAAAGCTGAAACAGCTCTTCTTGTAAGCAATTGTATTGATTTGACCATTCTAGTCTACAGCATTTCAGGACGGGATAATCCTAATTATGGAGCTGCGAAGTTTTGCGGATTCGGATTTGAGGAACCAAGCGAGCAACGCAAAAATCAGTGTTGTTCTTGGTGATGTCTCATCAGAATAAGTCCAGAACGGTCGCTCGATGTTGTAAATGGTCGTGATATATTGCAAAACAATATCCAGCTGTGCGATATAGTGATAAGCTCGAGAAAGAGGAAACCAACAACGATGACAAACTATCTTGAAATCCAATCTCGCGTATGTGAACAGATGATACACTATGCAGCACGGAGTTCTGTTAGCATATACTACATCGTAATGAAAGAATGCGTGAAACCGGATGGATCAACAGCTGTGGCTCGCAATAATACAATCCGAACGATTAACGGTGATTGTGTGGATCGGCATGCAGCGATGACCCATTTGAAATGGTGATCGGCACCGAACCATGACCCACATTGCCAAGCGCGGGCTGAACGTAGAACGATGGGTCAGTATTGGATGCCGATGGCGGGTCAATCCTGGGCGCCGATTGACAGACGATCCCCACAAGAGCTCAACGATTCACTAATGAATGGATACGGATTGTGATGACCTCAGCACGATGGGGGACAGGTCAGATGGACAAACGAGAGGATGGAGCAGGTATGATGTTGCTCGGCTTACAGAGCCTATTGGCCGCGTTTTGTGATCGCTCGATAGCTTTGACCGCGCTTGCCGTTATGCTTCACAAGTAAGAGGTCGCCGTGGACGAAAAGGAACAACCCATCATCATTGGTCAAGCAACGGCACTCCGGCGTGCCGGCAAGCTGGAAGACGCCCAGGCTCTGCTCGATACAGCTTTTGTGCAGTGTCCTTCGGATGCGTCTTTGCTGTCCTACGTGCTCAAGTATTGCCGATCCACTCCCTCTGAAGTCTGTCGAGCACTGCGTGATTTTGCTGCCGCAGATGGATGTCCTACGCCGATGTTGTTGGCTGTCCTCGGGCGAAGGCTAGCTGATTTTCAGCCAGCGTCTGACATCGCTGGACTACTGAAGTCGATTTCCCGAGATCCTGCCTCGCCAGGTACAGAGGACTTCAACCACCTTGTAGGCGCCTTCGGATACGCCGGCTTTCTCGAGACAGCTCGTGACGTGCTTGAACTGATGAGCCGGTATTCGTTGAAACCAGATGCAGAGACGTTCAACCCTCTGATTGCTGCATGTGGAATTGCGAGACAGCCAGATCTAGCCTGGGAATTCTTCGAACAGATGCTCAGGAAGAGCCTGCGTCCGAACGCCCACGCACTAGATGCGCTCATAGCGGTGTCCGGCACGGCCAAGACACCCAGCAGAGCGTGGGATGCGTTCTCTCGAGTGATCGGCTGGGGGACAGAACCCACCAGAACCACGATCACGCAGCTCTTCAACGTTCTCGGCAGCTCAGTAGTTGCTGCTCATACAACGGAAATCCTCAAGATTGTGAGTGGCTTTCCACTTCCTACTAGGCTGCTAGTCGGAGAAGTCCTGATCAAGCAATTCATGCGTGTCAAGCATACGGGGCGAGCTTTGGAAGTGCTCAGGCAGATGATAGACCAAGGACTTCATCCTTCCGCCACCATCTACCATTCTCTCCTGGACGCCCACGCTCATAACGGAAAACCTCATCGGATCTGGGAGACGTTCAATTTGATGATTGCTGAGGGAATCCAACCAGACGCGGAAGTATTCGAGACTATGATCACCTCACTTGGCCGTGGCGGTCTCGCGAATGAGGCTTGGGACGCTTTTCAGGCCATGCGTCGAAGTGGACTAAAACCCAGCGCGACAGCATTTGCCGCCTTGGTCGACGGATATGGACGAGTTGGCCAACCGGAACGGGCGTGGGATGTCGTCCAGACGATGCGTGACGCCAAGTTTGAGTTAAACTGCCAGGTTTCAAACTCATTGATTGCAGCGTTTGGCCGATCGGGTCTTTGGGAAAGGGCATGGCACGTGCTCGAAATGATGCGCGAGTGTGACCTCAAGCCCACTAAGGATACGTACAACTTGTTATTGGCGGCACTCGCCGCAGAACGACGACACAGCCAAGCTCTCGCTGTTTTCCATATGATGCAGGAGGATGGCATTGGCGCTGATCTCGCCACATTCGACGCTCTCACACTCTCATTTGCTGATCACGGGATTCCGGAGGTCGTATGGGATTCGTTCGCTAGTGTCGACGCAAGTCGTGATCTAAGGCATCCAGGGAAGTATCAAGGGGTTTTCAGGGCATTTGTTGCTGCAAGAGGCGAGAAAGAATCCCGAGAGGTGATCAGGGCGATGCAGCAGAGCTCGCCTCTCAGCCTTGAGTCACTCGCCGGCTTTGCCATCGGGTTTCTTGAGAACGGTTACGTGGACACTGCTTGGCAGATCACGTCAGAGATGCTCCGGATGGATAGTGAGATACACTTCATAACAATGAACCACCTGGCCAGGATTTTCATCCAATACGGTGAATCAGAGTATGCATGGCAGATATTCAGCGTTGCACGCCAACGTAACGTCAGTCTAGCGCAGGCAACGCTTAACCGTTTGGTCCAGATGCTGCTGATCCTGCACGAGACGGCGAAGGTAACAGACACCCTTCGGTGGATGTTGCAACGACAGATAGGTCTCTCTGTCGAAACCCTTGCTCTGCTGATTAGCGAGAACTACGACGAAGGCGAGCTACATCTCTCCCAGATGATTGCCAGGATTGGCGGGAAACATATGGAAGAGATTGTAAGTAATGCGATAGCATTCATAGAGTCAGACACTCCGGAGCACGCTTTGCGGATTTTCAGGATGGCTGCAGGAAGCTCTGGAGGGCGTATATGGCAATGCGCGGATCTTGTTGCTGCTCTTGGGAGATCGGGACAGGTCGAGTTAGCTTGGCAGTTCTTGCGATGTGCGAGAGACACGAACACTACTCCCAAGCCGTACCATTGCATGTTACTTATAAGAGCTTTCGGTGATACAGGACACCCGAACGAGGCTTGGAATGTCTTTGAGTTCGCGAGGCAATGCGGTGCAGAAGTTGATGCTTACGCGTTCTCGGCCTTGATCAACGCGTTCGGGGATGCTGGTCTGGCGGACCGCGCCAGAGAAGCATTTCACTTGATGCTGGAGAATGGAATCGGCGCCGACAACTACTCATGCTCTGCCCTCATTAGGGCATACGGCATTGCTGAGGAACCTGATGGTGCCCTTCGTGTATTCGCGACAATGAAACAAGACGGTATTCCTGCCGACGAGTACACGTATACGGCTCTGGTGAAAACCTTGGGGCGTGCAGGTCGATTGGAGGAGGCCTGGGAAGCATACTCAGACATGCCGGCATCTCTGACACAACCCGAAGGATATACTTACAAAGCTCTGCGAAGCAGTTTTCGCCGCGATGCCGATCGCTCGTGTGATGCCATATGTGCCATAGTGCGGAGCAGTGACGACGTGGAGTTGCTTCGATTCACTTCGCGAGTGCTCGGTGAGGCTAGATCATTCCCAAATGAAGTTGTGGATGCAGTTTTCGAAAAGCTTTCGCAACCGCTGATTGGTATTTCCTTGGCGCAGTCCGTTGCACGAATCCTATCGGGTCTGCTCGCAACCAACTACTTCCACGGGCAATCGGGAACTGACGATTTTGCAGCGCTGGCGCAGAGGACTGTTCGGGTAGCACTTGCCCAAGACGCCCAGATTGGTCAGGAGATCTTGTTCCAGTTGCTCGTCGGCGAGGGCGCAGCTATACTGAAGGCGTTGATACGCTCGTATGCTGATGAAGCGCTCGCTATCTTCGAGCCCATTCTGGGTAACTATGACGAGGCTCGGGCAGCCTTGCGCGACCACCAACTCCTGTCAGACATAAACACATTTCTCCGTGCTGAGCTTCCGGTGTCTGTGCTGCCAGCTTACTATAGCTTCGGTGACTCATGCGATCTGCATCTACTGATCAGCAAGCTTGCGAATGAGGCTCGCTATACCCTTTGTGAAGACCCAGAAGAATATGACACGAAGGTCATTCTTGATCATTGTGGAACAGACGAGACGAGTGTGCCGCTGACTTGTTGGCTACTTGTGCGTCCGCTACTCCGTCAGTTGCTGAACATGGAGAAAGGCCCGCTTGAACCGCTTTGGCAGAATACTGCAGATTGGTCTGTAAGAATCAGCTCTCAGTGCGGACGAATAGAGCTGACCATTAGCTTCGAGCAGATCGATACCAGTCACCGACCTTCTGAGATAATAGCGACTGCGCGCCGGGAACTCAACACGCGTACTTTTCCCTATGGTTGCCAGGCGCAGTTCACGTTTCTCGACAACGAGCCGCCGGGCGTGTTTGGCGTCAGTCTTGTATTGCGTATGCCGACAGGCTCGGCTCTTCCCAGTTCCCTTGCTGGGCTGTCACCACTATTTGATTACGTTGCAGGCGAGCGGCGGCGTTGGCTTACGGAAGGCACTCCGGATCCAGCCTACTATTGGAACGCTCATGAGCTCTTCAGAGAAGGGATTGCGCCGTTGTTCGCTACCACTGAACCGGAGGCGTGGGTAAGGGGTCTTGCACTCGGACTTGATAGGCAGTTCGCTGCAGTGGTTGCTTGGCTACTGACTTCGCACGAAACCGTGCGGGCACCGCGAATTGCGGTTCACGATCTCAAGAAGAAAATCCAGGCTGCCTCCAACTCCTTGGCAACCGGAATGGAGCTTGCAGATAGTGAGATAGCACAGATCCAGCGTGCGGCTCTTGATGTCTACGTGGCTATAGCGAAAACAGTCAATCTTGAGATATACGAGGATGAAGCAGACGAAGTGGATCTGGTATGTGCTGTAAAGGCGGCCGTGGACGAATGGAGCGGCTACACCACCGGCGTAAAGTTTATTGTTAGTTCTCGTAAGCCTGTCTCTGCTTTGATTCATCCGTCACTCTTGCGGAGCGCATTACTGAACTTGATTCACAACGCAGTGGAAGCGGTGAAGCTAACCCATTTTGGCTGCTCTATCAGATTTGCGGTATCCGAGGACACCGAAAGGCAGATGGGAGTCGTCTCAATAGCCAATCCATACGATCCGCAGGCTGCACCGTCCGCTGATAGCTCCACGATAGGCTTGGTGGGTATTAGGCATATAATCGAAGATATCGCTGGTGGCACAGTAAGTGTAACTGCCGATGAGACGCAAGAGGTATGGAGCGTGCAGCTGAAACTGCCACTACAGACACTAGGAGGGCAGCCAGTTGAGCGCGAGTGATCTCTTAACATTACGGGTTCTGATTGTTGATGACGAACAGGATCATCTCAACAATCTGGTACGGATGCTCGGAGAACGAGTTAGATTCGGCGGGCGAACTCCTGGATTCAAGGGTGACGAACAGGTTGAGTTCTCGACCTGCGGTAGCCCAGAAGCTCTGAGCTCGTTCATTGACAGAATAGACTCTGGCGAACCGGTTGGTTATGACCTGATCATTTCCGATGTGGTTATGCCACTGCAAACCGGTGGACCGCTTTCCGTAGAGGGAGGCGCACTGAGGCTCTACCGGTCGCTGGGAAAGGCGTTCCTAAGCCGTCCCAAACTGGCAGAGCAAGTTATGCTGGTTATTACAACTGCTCAGAACGATATTGCGGCAGTCGTTCGTGAAGAGGTTGTTGAGGACCAAAGGTCGCAAGCAGTCCCCTGGGCCGTTTTTCTTCCCAAGCCTGCAAGCGTATCTGCTGGCACACCCGGTACTGAGCATCACGAGGATGAAAGCTGGACGTATCTCATAGGTACTGCCATATATAGGTATCGCGACATGCGTTGGCGTCGCAGTTTCGTGAAAAACACCTGGTATGAACTTCCCGCGATCAGCACGGAGATCCAACGCGCGCTGATGCATGTAGGCGAATATGCCGCACAACGTGTAGTCTTGCTGATAGGAGAAACGGGCACCGGCAAAGAACGTCTCGCGGAACGTCTTCATGAGTTGTCTGGCAGAGGCGGCATATTGGTCAAGGAAAACTGCTGCACATTACCCGACGATCACATTGAATCATTTATGTTTGGGCACGAGAGAAACCCAGTCAAGGGTTACCCAGCTGTTCGAAAGGGTGTATTCGCGAGGACACGGAAGAACGGGTGTGATGGGACAGTGTTTATCGATGACTTCGAACACATCCCAAGTCGAATGTCGAAGATCAGTGAGCTTCTGCATCAGTTCATCAAAGATGGCATCTACCACACAGTGGGTGGCACCACGAACTTAGTCTATTCAGGTGGAATCGTCTTTGGGGTATCTTCTACGGACGACCTCAGCGTGTTGGATGGCCGGTTGAGGGCTTTCTTTGGGCGCATAGCTCAGTTCTCCATCCGCATTCCGCCGCTTCGAGAGCGCAGAGCTGATATCATACCACTTGCGCAGGCGATGATCGGGAGAAACTTCGGTTCACCTTCCAATCGCGAACTCTCTCATGAAGCACAGCAGTTCTTGTTGGAGCACGACTGGCCGGATAACGAACGTGAATTGGAGGATCTATTCGAGTGGCTAGCGGTGACCCATTCAAGGCGTGTGATAGAAGCACAGGACATTCGCAAGTTCTTTGGTCGGTTTGGCGACTGTCCTGAGTGTCGTCAGGAATCAGTAGACGATCCAGTCGAGGAGTTGCCTCAGGTTGGTAACGAAGTGAATGATACCAAAACCGGTTTTGAAAGCTTGCAGCAGAAGCGCCGAGCCGAGGTAAGTGCTCTTGCCGCAAATGGGGAGAACCACACGGTGGAATTCAAGGAAACACTGGAGTGGGACATCCGCTTGGGTAAACAGAACAAGGATGTTCTGGACTCCGCACTCAAGGAATTATGTGCATTCCTTAATGCTGATGGCGGCACGTTGCTGATAGGCATTTCGGATGATGGGCTCATGAAAGGCCTGGCCCTGGACTTCAAGCTGTGCGGCAAAAGCCAGAACAAAGATGGCTTGGAACGCAAGCTGCGAGACCTCATTGATTCGCGTTTCACTCCCGTGCCCTTTGGAAAGGTCGAAATAGACTTCGTCCTGTTCCCAGACGGTGAGGTTTGCCAGATAACGATCCGGCAGAGCAGCCAAGTGGTTCATTTCGACAAACAGGTCTATGTCCGTGACGGCAACCGGACTAAGCGGATGGAGGGTCCTGACCTGACCAATTGGCTGCAGGGGAGACACTGACGCCAGCCTTACGCATTCGTAATGCAGGCCTACGTGGGTTGGGTTTTCACCTGCCCCTCGCAAGAACTCCAGCTCGGGGTGCTGAACGGTGATTGGCGAGGCTCTGGTGGCCGCAGAGCAGCAACGCCGCAGTGACTCGATGTTTCCTGATCCTGAGAACGGGGTAGGTCACTCGAGGTCCGGAAACGAGGTCAATCACAATGACGTTTCTATGTTCGTTTCGTTTTGTCGTAGCGGTTGCTTGGCTTTTGGAGCCATTTGATAGCTATAACAAACCTATCTCTATTTAGCGGCGCAAGACAAACTCAAGATGGATTCTAAGCTCAAAACAGCTGTTTTACATAGCTACCCTTGAGAACGAGCCTCTTTGCGTGCCAATTCCAAAAACAGTGAAGCAGAAATGACATTTGTCATCGCCAGTTCAGAGAATGTTTGCCCTGATGGTTCCTCGCCCTACCAATTGTAAAGCGGAGAAACCTCTCTTTGGGGATTCTCCGCTTTTTTATTGGTATGCTAAACCTGTGGCTCGCAATAATACAATCCGGACGATTCACGGTGATTGTAAGGCAACTGTGCATTAGGTTGGGCGAGCTGAGAGCGTCTATGTGTTCGGAGACGGCATGTCGATGATGCCAAGAGAAAGCATCTGATCGTGAATCCTTTCCGGCGACCATAGTGGGTTCTCTCGGTGGATACGCTTGATGAGCGCAATGGTAGATCGGGATATTGATGGACGCCCCGGTGGTCTTGATTTACGAGTCCAATACCAGCGAAATGCCTTGTGATGCCAGCCAACAACGGTATCAGGCTTCACAACTATGATCAGTGATTCCCAATGAGTCCAATATCGAGAGATTACTACCCATAGCTGACCGAATGCAGGAGTAGGCAACCGTTTAGGACTTATGTTGGCCGTTGACGGTTAGCGGTTTGGGAACTGTCAACCATTAACTGTCAACCGCCAACCGTTCACTTAGATAACGAATAATGCGTCTATGATCTATCATATCTTGCGCATAGCACAAATTGGGCTTTTGTGCTCAGATGTAGTTTTTGCGGCCCATAGGTAATTTGCAAGCGATTATGCCGCTTTGGGCTGACTAAATCGATCCCATCGTTTGTGTGTGCGTATGAGCATTTCAAACTCCTCAGCATTCACCGGCTTGCTCACGAAATAGCCCTGCATATCATCACATTTCAATTGCGCCAAGAACTCGAGCTGTTCAAGGGTCTCCACACCCTCAGCAACCACCCTTCTCTTCATACTGTGAGCCATAGCAACAACTGCCCCAGCAATGGCAGCATCATCTGGATTTGTGGTAATCTCTCTAATGAAAGATTGGTCGATTTTTATTGTGTCTATTGGGAATCGCTTGAGATAACTCAATGATGAGTATCCCGTACCGAAATCATCGATAGACACATGCACTCCCATTGCTTTCAGGTTCTGAAGCAATTTAGCAGCGCTTTCAGGGTTATGCATGATCGTGCTTTCTGTAAGTTCGAGGACAAGCCAATTTGCATCCAACCCAGACTCTGCAAGCGCATGTTTAACGGTGTTTTGGAAGTCCTGCTGGCGGAATTGTCGCGCTGAAACATTCACGGCGATCTCAATGTGTGGGAACCCAGCGTCCTGCCATGCTTTGTTTTGTTTGCATGCTGTATGAATTACCCACTCGCCGATGGGAGTGATCAATCCCGTATCTTCCGCCAAAGGTATAAAATCGAGGGGGGGAATCATGCCCATTTCGGGATGCTGCCACCGCAAAAGCGCCTCAGAACCTAATATTTCGCCGGTAGCAATGCGAAGACAAGGCTGGTAGTGAAGTATAAGTTCATCACGCTCGACTGCGTGACGCAAGCTATTCTCAAGACTGATTCTAACCTCGGCCTTTTCACTCAGCGATTTGGTATACATGTGATATGTGCTACGCCCTTTTTCTTTTGCGAGATACATGGCGGCATCTGCATTTTTCACCAGAGTTTCCGCGTCGCAGCCATCTGAAGGATAGATGCTTATCCCTATGCTCACGGTGATAAATATCTCGTGCGATTTCACTTTGAATGGCCTGGAAAACGCCTTCAATACCCTCTCAGCTACCCTTTTGGCATCTTCGACATGCATCAAGTCCGTCAAGATCAAAGTGAACTCATCGCCGCCCATTCTAGCGATTGTATCAATTTCACGCAGCGTGTTGGTAAGCCGATTTGTTACTTCCTTGAGCAGTGAGTCTCCGATGCTGTGTCCAAACGTGTCATTGACAAGCTTGAATCTATCCAGATCAAGAAACATTACTGCCAATTTCGCGCTGTGCCGCCTCAATACTTCAATATTATGAGCTAACCGATCAGCAAACAACAGGCGGTTTGGCAGACCTGTGAGAGGGTCTCGTGTCGCTTGATTCCTAAGGGATTCCCGGGTGGTTAGTAGCTCGGATTGAAGATCAAGCACTCGTTTACCGGCGCTCAGGCGCACATGTAACTCACTTTTATCGAAAGGTTTCGCGATATAGTCATCCGCACCAGAGTGCATACCCTCAATGATGTCTTCTTTGGCACTCCTGGCGGTGAGAAGCAGCAGATAGATGTAACGGTCATCCTTCTTATTGCGCACTTGTCGGCAGACTTGCAATCCATCCATTCCTGGCATCATCCAGTCAAGGATTGCCAATTGCGGAGCGTCAGGACTTTGCAAAATTTCCCAAGCATCTATACCGTTACTAGTAACGACAACTTCATACTCCCACTTTTCAAGCACAGCCTGCAGCAGGCGTCGTGAGACTTGGTCGTCCTCTGCGATTAGTATCTTCATGCCGCTTCCTTCAGAGTGAGCGTCGAGAGTTCAATGCACAGTCGGTCAATCTCTCTAACAAGAATGTCGTATTGCTCCTGAGCACAACTGAGATCCCCTTCACGGCTGATCATCTCAAGATTGCGCGCTGCTTCAAATGCATCTTTAGCTACAAAGTTGCCGATTGATCCCTTTAAGTTGTGAGCAGCCTTTGTCAAAGCTTCTGCGTCAGTTTTGGCCAGAGCGTCTCTGATCGCCATCATCATATTTGGGCAATCGCTGATGAATATGCCCACCAGTTCCGCAACAAGCTCCATGTCGCCATCCAGTTTGGAAATTATGGATTTCAGGTCGATTGGATGCTGTTGCGCTTTGGCGCTCTCTGCGGTATCAGGACTTGCAACCAGTGAATGTATCACGCTTAGGAGCTCGGAGACTTGAATGGGTTTGGGTATATAGCTGTCCATACCTGCTGCCAGACATCGTTCACGGTCGCCTTTCATTACGTGGGCAGTCATGGCGATTATCGGGATATGCTCGCCGGTGAGCTCTTCCCTGGCTCGAATAGATGTAGTGGCCTCGATCCCATCCATCTCGGGCATTTGGACGTCCATAAGCACAATGTCAAACTTATTCTCGGACAGAGCCTCAATAGCCTGCCTGCCATTTGAAGCCACGGTCATATTGTGACCACGCTTCTCCAATATGCGAACTACGAGCAGCTGATTGACTGGGTTATCCTCAGCGAGAAGTATTTGTAGAGACTCATTATTGTTATTCATCTGATCTGCGATCTCCATAGGCTCGTCAATTAGGGATAGCGCTCCAAGGGTTTTAAGGATTCCAGTCAATAATTCAGATTGCTTTATGGGTTTCGCCAAATAGAGTGAAATGCCCAGTTCTTTGCACTTGACGGCATCATCACAATAGCCTCTCGAAGACAGCATGATAATGGCCGAACCGCCAAACTCAGGGGCTTTCTTGATTTCTGATGCCAACATGAACCCATCCATCACCGGCATGTTAACATCTGACAGGATCAGCGCGAACTGCGATCCATTAGTGGCAGCTTCTCTCAACTTCTCAAGAGCAGCCGGACCGCTGTCGGCCAACGTCGGGATCATCTTCCATCCGATGAGCATTTCTTCAAGAATTCGGCTGTTAGTGGAGTTATCATCAACCACTAGCACAGACATGCCTTCTAATGCTTTTTGTTTCATACTTGCTTTCTTGATCTGCGATTTTTGTGCGTCCAGACGAATTGTGAAGTGGAAAGTGCTACCTGCTTCCGGCTTACTGTCTACCCATATTTGGCCGCCCATCATTTCCACAAGTTGCGCGGAAATGGCAAGTCCTAATCCGGTGCCGCCATATTTGCGCGTTGTGGAACCATCAGCTTGGGCAAATGCTTCAAAAATCCGCTTTTGTTTTTCTTTTTCAATGCCTATTCCAGTGTCCCTGACGCTACAGTGAATTACAAACTGATCATCAGATTGGGATTCAAGCTCGACATTCACAAATACTTCACCCTGACTGGTAAACTTGATTGCGTTGCCTATCAGGTTCGTCCATACTTGCCTAAGCCGCTGTGAATCGCCGATAACACAATCCGGCACATCAGGGCTGATCCTACACGCAAGTTCTAATCCCTTCTCATGAGCTCTTAGAGCAAGAGTGCTGGCTGTTTCAAGAATGCTGTCGCGCAGTTCGAACTCTACTGGGTCTATATCTAGTTTTCGGGCTTCAATTTTGGAGAAGTCCAAGATATCGTTTATAATAGATAGCATCGTATCTGCAGACAAGATAACACATCTCAAATAGTCGCGTTGCTCCGGATTCAGGTCAGTATCAAGCGCAAGTTCTGTCATACCAATGATGCCGTTCATCGGGGTGCGGATTTCATGGCTCATGTTCGCCAGAAACTCGCTCTTAGCCTTGCTTGCCGCTTCTGCCTGCTTGCGCGCCGAAACAAGCTCCGTCACGTTGATTATGTTGAGCAACATCCCGTCATAGTGTTCGTCGCGATAAATCGGCTGGTAGCGCAATATGACTTCGGTGTCGGCGATTGCTTTCTGCAAAACGAATGGTTGCTTGATCTGATTTGTGCGGAATTGAGTTGTAACTTCCAGAATTTCCTCGTGATCTTCTGAGCTGAAGAGGTCCAGGATATTTGTGCCAATCACATCATTGCGTTTCTGTTCGATAAATCTGCAGAAGTAGTTGTTTGCCTCAACCACCAGGTTTTTAGCGTCAGCAAACACAACTCCTTCTTCCATTCCGGATATCATTGCAGATAGTTTTGCATATTCTTTACGGGCGCTGTTTTCTGCTCGTTTTCGGACCGTCACTTGCGCTCTGAGCTCTTGTGTACGCTCTTCCACTCGCTTTTCCAACTGGTCGCGGGCCTCATGGAGGGCGGCATCTCGCGCTTTGATCTGTGCGAGCATTTCATTGAAGCCGTCAATCAGTGTGCCAAGCTCGTCCTTAGAATCGCTTTCAACACGAGTGGAGAAATCTTTATCTTTACTAACTCGCAAAACAGCATCAGCAAGGCGGTATATAGGCTCAGATACAATTAGCTGAACTCTTGACGAGATCAAAAATGCAAGCAGTGTTGTGATCACAACGACGACCAACACAATGCCAACGTATCGAGTGATTCTATCATGCATCTCCTGCATGTCAGTCTGTATGCCTACCATACCTACACGATTCTTATCAAGCATTACCGTACGATACAAGACCAGATTGTTCGCAACGAACTGGCTGCCTATAGACTTCGTTTGATTGCGCAATAGAATGCTTTTGCTTTGGTTCCTGGAATAATGAGCGAACAGTTTGCCATCATTGGTGTAAATTCGAGCAGCCACAATGTGGGGTTTGTCGCGCAGTGATACAAGAGTTTCTGTAGCCGATTGGGGGTCATTAAATGTAATCGATGCGGTTATGTTGCTGCCTACGATGTCGGCTACAGCAATTAGATCGTTTGTTGCGGCCTCGCGATAAGAATAAAGTTCGAAAGTAATGAATGCGGCGCAAGCCAGCAACAACGCGGCGATAGTAGTAAGCATCGTTATTATTGTGAGTTTGTGCTTAATTGAGATATTGTTGAATGATTGCATAAGCATTCATACCTTAATCACGGGCGCATCAGAGATTACGCCCGAACATGTAATACCTTTCTAATTTCCAACGATATCTGCAAGTCTCAAGAGCTTTGAACTGATCTTTAGTTTAGAACGTTTTGCTGCTTCCTGGTTGATCTGAATGGCTATCTTGTTGTCTTTATAGATAAAGCCTATAATTCCGCCCTTTTTTGCAAAATCATTGATGTCGCTTACGAGCAGAGCATTTGATCCCTTGAAGCTATCAATAATTCGGGATAAACGGTATTTTTCGCTGGAGCTGATAAACACAATTTGGCAACTCTGCAGATTGTTGACGCTATTGGATCGTTTGACAATCATCTTTCGGCCATTTATCGTCTTTCCTTTAACCATGTTGTCCAGTGTTGAGCCAAAAGGATCGTCACCTAGCACCCCGATCACAAATGGGGAGTTCGCATCCGTAAATGCGGAATCAGGCCAATCAATGAAATTGGGGAACTGACACACAAAAGCTGCTTTCACTTCGGCGTCAGTTCCCGTAGGGCTGGCATTGACCTGGCTTGATAAGCTGATCATGCACAAGAACGATATTAATAATACAATCAGATGCGTCTTGTAAGTCATCAATAAATCCTGATAAGGTATTGCTTGGAGCGCTATGCCGTAATTTATTAGCATTAGACTCCAATTATCTTATGTAGATCAGCTAGAATGTCTTTTTTGCAGTCATATAGAAGCTCTGCCCAATATAGGACTGCTGCTCACCGTAGATTGAACCTCCCTCGATATGGCTCTTGCCGGCAAAATTCTTGGCTCCTAGAGCCCACTCCGTGTCACTTTTGTCTTTATAAGCCAATCTAAAGTCCAGCCGGTTGTAAGCGGGGATAAGGAGATTCTCCTTACCCAGAGAAGGCATCTCAGATGAGCCAACTGCATATAACATTGCGTCGAGCGTTAGATTGCTGGAAATGTCCCAGAATGAAGCAATGCTATACTGCTTCTTAGGATATGTTTTCTCGAGGTTAGATCCTTTGACATCAAAGGTATTTGAGCGGTCCAGCCATAAGTTCATCATGCTTGCGCCAAACCTTATCCGCCAGCGTTTTGATGGAACATAGTCTGCTGCCAGCTCCAAGCCTCTGGAATTGCTTTTGAAGTTATTGCTGACATAAAGCGGATAATGGAGATGCTCCTGCCAACCGCTGCTATATGTATTCTCGATATATGGAGCGCCGGGTTCCAATGACCGCAGATCATCATAGAAGTTCATAAAAGCAGCCACATCTATCAATACGCGTTGCGAAGGCTTGAAACGACACCCAAGCTCATAGGCGGTGAGCTTTTCAGACTGCATATTCGGATTGCTGAAAATGGTGTATATTCTAGCCCTGCCAAACTCATCCGGCGGAGCGATTATATTATAGATTGAATAGAAATCAGCTATCGATGGGGTTCTGACCGCTTTTGATACCGCACCCCACAGAGTCATATTAGACGATGGAGTCCACGCTAACCGAGCATTAGGCTGGAATTCATATTTGGTATAATCGTTGCGCTCAAGCTTAGCCCCTAAGATGAACCTGAGCTTATCAGGTACGATTTTCTGATCATTCTGGAAGAAAAAACTATATAGATTGTCAGTGACCTGTCTATATTTAAATGTCACTATCTGGCCGTTGGTTGTATCACTTATTGAGTGGCGGTAACCAAGTCCCCAGATGAACACTGTCCCGCCGCTTGGATGGGTCTCCCTCTGATAGTCAAAATCATAGGTTTCCCTATCCTCGCCAAACATAACCGGGTCCTGTATCTTAGCATTATCGTAATAAAACTGGAGTGTTGACTTGTTGTTTTGTTCGCCTGCCTTACTCCACTTCACAAGCATATTTGATCCGGACGAATTAGTATTGCTGATTAAACTTGACTTAAACGGTGGGGTAGTGACCTCGCCGATAGAATAATCGCTCCAAGCAGACGCATTGTAAGCATCCCCCATCACCGTTAGCGAAGCATTTTCATCCGGGTTATAATCGAATCTGAAGCCGCTTCGGTCCTGATCCCATGAGTCACTGCATTCTTGGTTTGTGATATTGCGTAGATTGTCATAAGCCATGCCTTTTGCGTAGACCCGTAAATGGCTGTTCTTACCTACCGGGCCGCCGATTCGCAATCCCTGTAGCTTGGTAAGGTCGCCACCAAACCCATACACTAAATACTTGCCATCGGTCTGCACCGCACTTTTGGTGATGATATTAACAACACCATTCACCGCATTAGCGCCCCAAAGCGCCGCTCCAGGACCTCTGATGACCTCTATCCGGTCTATGTCCTCTAGCATTGTGTCGGCAACATCCCAGAGCACACCCGAAAACAGCGGAGAATACACACTGCGGCCGTCCATCAATACAAGGAGTTTATTGGAGAAGACATCACAAAACCCTCTGGCGCCGATAGACCACTTACTTGAAGTAACACGTCCTACCTGAACACCCGGAACCAATCTGAGCGCTTCAGCAATGCTGCTCGCGCCCATTCTCCTAAGGTCATCACCTGTAATGATATAAACGGCTGCAGCCGCATCGAGCAGCTTTTCACCATGCTTATTGGTGGTTGTTACCTCGACATTCAGGAGCTCAAAAATGCTCATGTCAGCGAGCGACACTTCGTTTTTCTTTTCATCCTGAGCAACACACGGCGTTGCGTAGAGAATGCCTGGGGCGATAATTAACGCAATGATTAACCACTTCGAATATAGATTTTTCATAAGTGTTCTCCACAAAATCGAACAAGGACGAGTAAAAAGATAGTTGTTACGCCCGCATCAGAGATTGCGGGCGAACTAAGATATAAGAAGCGTGCAATGCGCTATGAACGATTGATTATTGGGCAATCTCCCAGCTCAAGTCGATATCATCAATATACACTGGCTTGCCGAGATTAGCAGGAACAATCGGGTTTAGCGCCTGATATCCAAACCCGAAGGTGCTGTAGCGTTTGCTGCTATTGTAAATTGGCACGGTAGCGACACGTATTCCATCGTACCAGACAATCCTGACACCTTCGTTGAAATTGTCATATATCACTATTTCGATGAATCGTCCTGCTATCTGCTCCCATCCTGCATCATTCCAAATTCTGGGGGTGCTGTTCATCATAGTTGCGTGCAACTTGGTATCAGTAGATGAATCGCCAAATTCGATATATCTAGGATTTTCTGGAGCATAGCTGAATTGATTGAACCAGAGGTTGGAGCGCTGCGTGTTGGAATCCGGCGGATAGACGGTCACACCTGGATCTCTGTAGACTTTCATTCTGAAAGTGACCGATTTCAGCGGCACATCTGGAACACCGGTATTGGTTTGTATTGCTGAGATGATATTCCTCCACCATTCAACGCGATCCGAAGAAGTAGGGCAATCCATCTTCATACACGCAGTGCCCGCCGCTGCCATATCACTTGTAATCGTTATGCTGGAATTGTCCGCAGTCTTCCAGTCGCTGATAACCCAGCCGACTTGCCCAGCAATGCTCCCCAGACTAAACCCCTCGTTTGCCTCAAATCCGCAAGACCAGTGGTTATTTGTAGGGATTGGCGGAGGATTCTCTCCAATTCCATCCGGAGTAGCATGCAGGGTGGGATAACTCCCCCCGCCGCATCCTGATATCAAAATTAAAACAGCGAACGCTAATGAGAACATCATTATCTTATTTGTTTGATTAGTCTTTTTCATAATATACCTCTGTCGATATCGATAAGTTATACTACGGCAATCTTGAAACTAGTTGAATAATGGCTCCCAGGCGATATCAATATCATCAATGTAAGTAGGTTTGCTAAGTGAAACTTCAGCGTCGGTCGGGTTCAAAGACTGGTATCCTAACACGAAGCTAGGAAATTTCTTGGTTGGATTGTCAATACCTATTTCTCCTACTTTTACGCCGTCATACCACAACGTTCTTTTTCCTTGCACGAAGTCATCATAAGTGACAACCTCCACAAAACGGCCTGCGATCTGCTCGCAACCTGTGCCCAAAGCATTCCTATCCCCATCAAGCGCTGGGTAAAGTTTGCCATCTGCATAAGCATCACCAAAATAGGAAGAATCATTTACATCATTTATAAACCATTGATTGAACCAGATATTCGGATGCATTATGCCTGATCCGGCAGGGTACTCGGTTTGGCCGGGATCTCTCCACACTTTCAGGCGAAGCGTAACCGATTTTAGCGGTATATCAACTAATTGCTCTGGACTTGCTACAGCTATTATGTTTTCCCACCAGGCTCCGATATAATTCTGCTTGGAGTCAAGCTTGAGGCTCTGGCTTCCTGTTGCGGCCATTTCATTAGAAACTTCCGCAGAGTTCTGACCTGGGTGTCCCTCCCAGGTTACATTCCAGCTTTTCTGACCGCCTAGAGTTCCAAGGTTATATCCCTCGCTCTCTTCAAAGCCTGTAGACCAATGATTAACGGACGTAAGCGGCGGAGGAGCAGCGCTGCCATTGGGTAAATAGTTGTCAGAGACATTGCTGCCTCCACACCCCGCCAGCAATAAAACTGCAGCCGCCAACAATGCAAAAAGTATAATTCTGATTCTGATGAATTGCTTACTCATGGTTACCTCTGTTGAGACAAAAAAGTTTTAGTATTGATCCATGTCTCTTGGATCCCAATATGATCCACGCTTGCAACTATTATTATTGGAGCTTATTCTGAATTCTTTAGCCCAAGTTTCGTAATTTTTTAAAACTTTTTTTTCGATTTATAATAGAATCAGGCTATGTTCCTAAGAAAGTGCAGACAACCTAAGAACGGGCAAAAGAGCATTTGGGCAAGCCCAACTAGCTTGGCGCGTAAGTTTGTTGTTTTTGCCAATGATTGTTGTTGATTCTTTGCGTTGCTGCCCAGATGTAGCAGGTGTTGTGGACTTCAAAAAGTCCGTGCCAATGTTGGGTTTGTTGGGGAGCGGAATGTCTTGTTGTGCCAGCGGATGACAGTGTCTGGTTTCTTGCGTTTGCCGAAAGCGACTTGGTGTTCAAATAATGCGATCTAACTGCGGACGCGAGGTTTTCGGATACGAGTGCCTGGCGTGGAATAAAACCAACAGCAATTAGCATTTTGAGCACGGATCGTTTTTTTACAGCCGACAGGGCGTTTTGTGCTCAGCTAGGTTTTTTTGCGACCCACAGCCGAATTGGTTGAGATGGCCTGTTGCGATGAGTGCTGCGGGTTTGCAGGCAGCTTCGCATTCAAGCAGCCTGGCGTCTTCAGCGCTATTTTGAACAGAAAATTGGTCCATATCGAGCAAACAGGCGCCCAAATTGTTGCCACCGACTGCCCTGGATGTATCATGCAGCTTCAGAGCGGACTTCTGGACAGGTGCGCTATCGAGTTGCGCCACACCGCTGAACTTATTGCAGACGTGCTGAAGAAATAACGCAATGGGCTTTCTTGCGAGTAATCCCTAAGACCAGCCCTTGATACCAAACTGTTCCATCTTTCGTTGCGCCATTTACTTTCTTCGCTTCAAAGCTATCCCGCCGATACCTGCAATACCTGAGAGAAGCACAAGGATAGATGAGGGTTCGGGAATATTACGCAGCAGCGAGAAATCCTGAGTCATGGTGCCTGCTGACCATAAGTTAGGAGCGCCGAAAGTGCTGGAAGTGCCGTCCTTGTAGTAGATCGAGTCTCTGGTGATGGATGCGGATGGATTAGTCTCCAGTTTGAAGACTTCATCGCCTCCAACCCCTGACAGCGGATAGACACCTTCACCGGCCGGACCGAAGATCAGATCGTCAGCGCTGTTGTATATCCACACTTGGAAGTTGTCATTGGTGGCGTTATTGGTGAGCTCAGGAGAGAACGAGGCCTGGTAGTTAACCCACCAGTCATTCGTACCCGGATTGAAGCTCATGTCCGTCGCGACATCCTCGGCGATCGTGAATATAGTCCCGCCCCGATTTAATCGGGGCGGCAGTTGACGGGAGGACTATCGTGGCATCCGCCGCGCCCGCCTGAGTGGTTACCACAGACCAGCCCCTTACATCCAAGTCCTGAGTGACTACAAACTCCATCCAGTCGCCACCGTTGCCCATAACCAATCCGAAGTAAGAGTCAGTGCCAGGGCTCTTCAGAGTAGAGGTGGACTTTACCGCATTGTACTCATTCAGGAACATAGACGCTGCCATTGCCATTCCTGATGAGCTAACAAGCATTACCGCAACTCCCACAGTTGCAAAATTAGATAGTTTGGATTTCATGATTTTATCTCCTTTTTATGTTTTTGCCTAACGAGCTATTCTAAAGCCAATCTCATTGCTTGATGAGTCTGGCGCTGCAAACCATCGGCTTGCACACCTATCACCATAAATGCCATACCAACCGCCGCCTCTGACTGATTTCGCAGAGTTGGTCATATCGAATGGGGTTGTGCTGCCGAGATAAGATTTGTACCAGTCCTGGGTCCATTCCCACACGTTGCCTGCCATATCCAGACATCCGGCCGGACTGGCTGTCTGCAGGTAGCCCGACCGCACGGAACCCATTCGATATGCGTCCAGGTAGTAGTTTGTGTTGATCTGCTGGGCGGTGAGCATGCCGGTATGGATTCTCACAAGCGCTATGGACAGAGAGCCCAGCAGCGAACCGGGGCTGCCATCTCCCCAGTTCTGCGCGGCCAGATTTATATGCTGCCCCGTATAGGTATTTAGCGGGACTTCAAGGGAACTCTTCAGGCGAGTATTGTCATATACACGGGCGGTGGTTCCATCATAAGTATACACCAGATGGTGCCACTGGCCCGCCGTGGGCGTGCCGTTCCAACCCAGGTCCCAAGCCCAGTGTCCAACCGCGCCATACCAACCGTTGGTGCCGTAATTGAATGAGAAGTTCGTGCCCTCGGGCCCATCTCTCTTTGCCCAAGCGACGACCGTCTCCTCATCCAAAACGTCAGGATTATATACCCATGCTTCGACTGAGCGAGCGTGGCTGCCACAGATTGTTGTCGGGGATACGGGGCCGACGAACCAGCTTCCTCCATCAAATACCATAGCCTGCACTCCGGCCACAGTCTGAACGCTCGGGCTTCCAGATGCAGTGAAGTCAGCGCCTACGAGATTGTCCCACACGCCCGGTGTGCCACCAACGTTTCGCGCATCAAGCTCGACCACCAGACTGTCGGAGACCTGTTTCGGGCCAGGGCCAGGGCCAGTCGGAGGGGTAACATCGCCAATGAAACCCACCGGGCAAGTTTGAGAGCCCGCGACCGTGGTATCAAACCAGTCATTACAATTGTTCATCGCAGGATTGTTGCCCCACGGGTAGATTCGGGGAGTACCATCCCAGCGAGCGGCTTTCTCCCATTCGGCTTCAGTCGGCAGCCTTCCACCCGCCCAGTTGCAGAATGCCTCAGCTTCGTAGTAGCTCACACCAAGGACCGGGTGATCGTCGCTCTGGGCGAATGATCCGAAGGGATCGCCGAAGTACTGGCTCTCGGCCCAATAGTCGGGCTGTGAGCGCCCGGTGAGGTTTCGCCAGGTCCATCCCTCACCCGACCAGTAGCTCATGTTTGTGTAGCCGCTGGCTTGCATGAACGCCTTGTATTGGCCTCTGGTGACTTCGCACCTGCTGATCCAGAACCTGGGGACATAAACGAGCTGCTGTGGATACTCTCTTGAGTAACCCTGAGTGGCGTCATCTCCGACTCCCGAGTTTCGCAGGATGAAGCGCCTATAGTCAGTGATATTGCTGTCAGAGAAGAGCTTGTAGTTGAATGATCCCGGTCCGCCCTGGTGGTCGGCATAGAGACGCAGGCTCTTCTGCGGAAGGTTTCTCGTCCATCCTCCATGGGCCTGATTCCGGCATCACACTGGAACCCGCACGGGCCGCCAGCTTCGAAGAACTCGACATGCACCGGCCTCTCCCAAGTATCTCCCCTTTGATTGTAGTTGTCGTAGTTCCCCGGCACATATATGCCGATCTCGGGGTCGAAGAAGTTATTTCTGTCCGTAACCAGAGACACTATCGGAAGCGTGTATCTGGTGGCCGCACTGGGACCCACAAAATAGGTGTGGGTAACAGTCGGACTCGACACGAATCCTGTCTTGAAGCACTTTGCACGGACCGCTGTCGCTTTGAAAATGTCGTCAACCGGAACCTCCAAGAACTTGCTGTTCCTGTCAAGGGCCTTGACGCTCTGAGTCGTGGACATGTTGGCAGCGGAAGCCACGCTGTATGAAGCGGGAGCTCTGGCCTGTGAAGGATCAGGAGCAGACGAAGCCGAAGCAGGCACTTTGTCTACAACAACGTCATCAACGTAGATGCTGCCGCCATTCCACGGTGTGCCAGCGACTCCGAACCAGATAGTCATCTTTGTCGCTCCGGCGGGAGGCACGATGCGCACCAGTGGAGTAGGAGTCAGGCTCTCAGCGTAGAGGCCGTGGATCAGATACTGCTTCCACGATGTGGGCGGCGCGTGGACCCAGTGCATATAGCCAGGCTCAGCGGAAACCCATCCAGCAAGCTCGTCGTTGTTGGCATTCCTGAACGCCAACATCGGGAATATCTCGGGAACACTGCTGTCGGCCTTCAGTCTGTAGTAGCAGTTGTAGGTGTATCCCGCAGTCACAGGGATCTCCTGGCACAGCCATCGCCAAACGCCTGTGCTCTTAGGGGTAAACTTAGCAGCGTAGTTGCCTCCGGTACGGTCGGTGGTCGAAGTAATGCTGTCGCCCGCATCTCCGTCCCGAACGGTCCAGCCTGTCGGAGAACCACCGGATACGGTTTCAAACCCTGTGGGTCGCAAAAACTACATCTGAGCACAAAACGCCCAATTTGTGCTATGCTTAAAGTATGATAGATCATAAACGCATAATTCGTTATCTACGTGAACGGTTGGCGGTTGACAGTTAATGGTTGACAGTTCCCAAACCGCTAACCGCTAACCGTCAACGGCCAACATAAGTCCTAAACGGTTGCCGACTCCCGCATTCCGACAGCTATGGGTAATCATGTCACGCTGCCGCACAGGATGAGAGGTCGATTGAGAACTTCCGTAATGCAGGGATAGGCGCCGGCTTTGTCTTCCAGGATAAGGAGACACCCAGCTCTGTGGGCTGATCACCCCTCGACCGCAATGCCGAGGGTCTAGACAAGGATATCTAGTCTTAACCACTGCCGATACAACCCCTGAAGCGGCCGCTAGTGACACTAGCAACAGGTCCGTTTGTCGCCCCTCGTGAGTTCTGGACTTAATGGTATTTTCGGTTGCTGTGGGTTTTAAGTCAAGCAGATGAATTGCCTTGCACAACAAGCCCATTCTTGATATAATTTCCGTGAGATTGGCGCTTATGCTCCAAAGAGTCTCAGACTCCGCGAAAATGCTCGAATCGTAGGAGTTTTGCGGTTGGCCCAATGATTACTAGGAGGACAAAGTTGAAGACAATTCGATTTTTTGCAGTGATGATGACCGTGGTCGCGCTCATGGCGGGATGCGGCAACAATGCCAAACAGGGGAGCAAATCGCCCACCAAGGGGAAGCTGATCGGTATTAGCTTCCAGCACATGAACAACCCGTTTTTTGTTGAGCTCGCGGAAGGCGCCCGAAAAGTCGTTGAGGCGCATGGTGACACGCTCGTGGTATTGGATGCTCAGAGCAGTTCCCTCAAACAGAAGAACGATCTATCTGACCTGATCATGCAAAAACCTGCGGCGGTCATGATAAACCCTGTCAATTGGGAGGGCATCAAGGGGACCCTTATCGAGGCAAAGCGAGCAAATGTTCCCGTGATTGTGGTCGATGCTCCGGTGAAGGATCAGAGCCTGGTAACCTGCACGGTGGCATCGGATAACGTCAAGGCTGGAGAACTGATTGCTGAGGAGCTTGCGCGCACGACGCGGCCAGCGAAGATCGTCGTATTGGCGCTGTCTATCAACAAGGCATGCATCGACCGCGTTGAAGGATTCAAGAAGGTGATTGCGAAGTATCCCGATATGAAGATTATCGACCAACAGGAGTGCAAAGGGACAATAGAGAGCTCCCGGCCCGTAATGCGCGACCTTATTGGGCGTTATCCCGATATCAATGTTGTTTTTGCGATTAACGACCCGAGCGCCCTTGGGTGCATCTCTGCGCTGGAGTCAGCCGGAAAACTGAAGAATGTCAAGATAGTTGCGGTTGATGGCGCAAAAGAGGCAGTAGCGGCAATCCGAAAAGGAAAGATGCTTGCAACCTCTGCTCAGTTCCCCAAAGAAATCGGACGAATCGCGGCTGAGAAAATCTACGAGTCCCTTGCGGGCAAGACCATCGAGAAAGACATAAAAGTCAGAGTGGAACTCGTGACAATAAATAATATTGAGAAGTTCGCTAAGTAGATCAGGAAACACAATGAATCAGAATCCGCACCCGGGTCAGGCTCTGCTTACTCTTGAGGGAATCACAAAGAGGTTTGGCGGCGTAATGGCTCTTGATGATGTCAGCTTTGGCCTGCACTCGGGTGAGATACACGCGCTGCTTGGAGAGAACGGGGCTGGCAAGTCCACGCTCATCAAGATACTTGCGGGAGTATACTTCCCGGATGCCGGAACCATCCGCATTGACGGCCGCGAGGCTAGAATCACCTGCGTCTCGGATGCTGACGCCCTCGGCATCCGCGTCATACACCAGGAACTCTCACTCGCCCCAAACCTCTCTATAGCGGAGAATATCTACCTTGGCAGAGAGCCCGTGCACATGGGCTTTCTCAACCGTGGACGCATTTATAGAGAAGCCGAAATGCTCGTGGAGCAGTTGGGACTCGAGGAGATCAGCGACGTTGGTTTGCTGGTTTCTGAACTCAGTGTTGCGCACCGACAGCTTGTGGAGATTGCGAGGGCGCTTTCCTGCCGCGCAAGAATACTAATTCTTGATGAGCCCACTTCCTCCCTTTCAGAAATGGAGACCGAGGCGCTCTTTGCGACCCTAAACCGCCTTCGCTCCCAGGGAGTCGGCATTATCTATATCTCTCACCGACTTGAAGAAGTCATTAGGATTGCTGATCGGATCACAGTCTTGCGAGACGGCTGCTCCATTGGCACACAGGACACTTCCGCCGTTAATCAGAAAGAATTGGTGAAGTGGATAGTTGGCCGCGACATCGTCGACTATTTCCATCGCCCGCCGCACAATCCGGGTGACATCGCACTCGAATTGAGGAATCTGCGAAGCAAAGATATACATGATGTGAGCCTTTCTATCCGGTATGGTGAGGTTCTTGGTCTTGCGGGTCTGGTAGGAGCAGGACGCTCAGAACTCGCTCGCGCTATTTTCGGTGTAGATCGGTTCGACAGCGGTGAAATTCTCGTCGAAGGCAACCCTGTATCCATCACCTGCCCACGCGACGCACTCGACGCAGGCATTGTTCTTATCCCGGAAGATAGGCGCAAAGAAGGGCTAGTGATGATGGAGTCCGTGGCGTTTAACCTCACCCTCCCCTGGACAAAAGAGTGGAACCCGTCTTTCATCCCGAACTCGCAGAAGCGCAATGAGATGGCAGCAAGAGCTGTGGAGAACTTCTCCATCAAGGCCTCAGATGTCTGGCAGAGTGTGGAGGGGCTTTCCGGCGGCAACCAGCAAAAGGTGCTCGTCGGGCGATGGATGGAACATCCGCCGAAGGTGTTGATTCTTGATGAGCCGACTCGCGGTGTGGATGTGGGCGCAAGAGAGGAAATGTTTATCATCATAAGCCGGCTCGTGGAGGCGGGAATGGCGGTCTTGCTGATATCATCAGACCTCCCTGAAGTAATTAATATGTCCCATCGGGTGGCGATTTACTCAGATGGACGGATAATAGATGCGGCGGACGCTGACATGCTCACGCCGGAATATGTTATGGAGAAATTGACTGGAGCAAGCGTTCATGAAGAAACATAGTTGGAAAGCCTCACCAGCGCTGCGCAAGATTGGGCCTCTTATAATCGCTATGGCCGCGTTGGAAGTGATGTTCGGCATTTTTGCGCCTGGGTTCTCCCAGATGAATAATCAGATCGACCTGCTCCAGCAAATATCGGTAAACGCAATCATAGCCTTCGGCATGACATTCACTATTATGATCGGAGGCATCGACCTTTCCGTTGGTGCGGTGATGGCTTTGGTAGGCACAGCGGCAGCATCCATCCTGGCGTCGTGCGATCCGTCTATGGCGTCGTCTGTGAAGCTGATCCTTGCTGTGGGCGGCGGTATGAGCATAGCCGCGCTCTTTGGTCTTTTCAACGGGATACCCGCCTCGAAGACTAAGATGCCTGCGTTCGTGATAACCCTTGCGACGATGTTGGTCGCGCGAGGTACGGCCTATCGCTTCAACGAAGCTCAACCTATCCCCATTCCGGACAATGCCGCGACTTTTCTGGCGCTCGGCAATGCACGGCTATTTGGCTTCATCCCGGTTCCAGTGCTGGTGATGCTTGCGGTTTTTGCATTCGCCACGATACTTCTGCACCGCACGCGGTTCGGCCAACACATCTATGCCATCGGCGGAAACCGCGAAGCGGCAAAGTTCACTGGTGTGAACATTGTGCGCACGCAAGTGTGGGTTTATCTTCTCTGCGCGGTGATGGCGGGCATCGCAGGGATGATCAATACCTCACAGCTCTACTCCGCTGAGCCTGCATCAGGCCAGGGATTCGAGTTGAATGCCATCGCTGCTGCGGTCGTAGGAGGGACAAGCTTCACTGGCGGCATCGGCACGATGTATGGCACACTGATAGGCGCTGTCATAATCGGTATTCTCGACAAGGGCCTCAATATGGCGGGGGTGCATTTCTCGCTTCAATATATCGTGAAGGGCCTAGTAATCCTGCTGGCGGTCTATATGGACGTTCGACGCAACAAAAGTTAATTAGCTGTCGGTCGCAAAAACTCGATCTGAAGACTTATGCCTGCTTTTTGCCAATAATTTATATGCTTCGGGACTGTTTTTCGTCCCGAAGCTAACTCTTCTACTCGATAGCGCACAAATACCTTCCCTTCTATCCGGCTATCGGCCTATCACGCTATCCTGCGAAAAGTTTTGGATGGTCTTTCGGAATTTGAGGGCTTGAACCACAACCCCATCAAACCATAATCTAAGCGTTTAACCCAACCCGGAAATCCCGAAACCCTCCAGCTATACAGATAAGCCTCGAAACCCTGCTTCAGCGCTTCATTGCCTTCCCCGCCATCAGACCATCAGACTATCAAACCATCGACCCAGTCAAACCCCCATCCCCAATCACCCAACACCTACTCCGCCACCACCCATTCCAGCGTTTTTGCAGTGGCGGTGTAGCTTGATATTAGCTTGCCGTCGGCGTGGGCTTCCCATTTGTGGCCTATGTAGGTATGGCGTTGGATTTTCTGGCCGGGGCCTACTTCGGGATACTTGGTCAGCTTGCCGTCGTCTGCTACCCAGAAAAGCTCGATGGGTTTGTCCAATAGATTCTTAACCGTGATGTTGCATTCGGCGCCGGCTGGGTTGTTTAGCTGATAGCCTTTGGGGGGCTCCTGGCCCTGGAGGTTCTTCACGTAATAGTCCCACAATCTGCGCTGCTCGTAGGGGCTGACCTGATGGGACATGCCGGGTATGATGAGAAGGTCGAAGTCTTTATTGGCTTTGATTAACGCGTCTGCAAACTGCAGGGTGGCGGCGGCGGGGTTCACGTTGTCATCCAGGTCGCCGTGGACCAGCAGCAGTTTGCCCTCCAGCTTATTCGCCATAGTAATGTTGGACTGCTCGGCGTAGTGCGGGCCGATGGGATAGCCCATCCAGAGCTCGTTCCACCAGACCTTATCTGTGCGATGGTCATGGTTGCCGGACATCGAAACTGCCACCTTATAAAACTCAGGATGCGCCAGAAGAGCGTGGGCCGAATTGTAGCCGCCAGCGGACATGCCGTGGATTCCCACCCGCGTGAGGTCTATATATTTATACTTCGCAGCCGCAGCTTTCATCCATAGTATGCGATCCGGGAAACCGCTGTCGCCCAGGTTCTTATAGCACACATCATGAAATGCCTTGGAGCGGTTCGCCGTGCCCAGGCCGTCGATTTGCACCACTATAAAGCCCAGTTCAGCCAGCGCCTGATTGCCGCGATTGGCAGAGAAAGTCTTAGGCGTGAATGAGCCCTGCGGGCCCGCGTAAATGTCTTCGATAACCGGATATTTCTTCCTGGCATTGAGATTTGACGGGCGGAAGATTACGCCGTAGATGTCCGTGACGCCATCTCTTGCTTTGGCTACAAATGGCTCGGGCATTTTCCAGCCGGTCTTGAGGAGGTCTGCTGCGTCGGCTTGCTCCAAGGGGCAGATCAGGGAGCCGTCGGCGGTCATTCGCAGTTCCGTTACCGGCGGCAGGTCTGCGCGCGAGTAGGTGTCCAGATAATAGGCCTTGTCGGGCGAGAAGCGGATGGTGTGCTGGCCGTTGCCGGACGTGAGGCAAGTAAGGCCGGTACCATCGAAGTTCACCCTATAATAATGTAATAGATATGGGTCCTGGCCAGGCTCGCGGCCGCATGCGGTGAAGACGATCTGCCGCGCCGCTTCGTCCACGCTCTCCACCCCGCGCACAACCCATTCGCCTTTGGTTATCTGATTTTTGAGGGTGCAGGTGTTCGTGTCGAAGAGGTAGAGGTGGCACCAGCCGTCGCGCTCGGAGGGCCAGATTAGCTCGTTGGTTTTGTCCAGATACTTGGAAAACTCGCAGGGCGGGAAGACGAATGTGGCCGATTGTTCGTCTGATATGGCCTGGGCATCGCCTGTCTGGGAGTCCACTTTCATCACCCGCACGCGTTTGTAGGCGCGGTCGGTTTGCTCGAATGTGAAGAAGCGGCCATCGGTCATCCAGCGGATTTCCGGCTGTTCGCCATAGGTCACGGGGTCGGTTTTTGGGCGGATTTGCTTGCCGTCCGGTGTAAATATGTAGAGCTCATGGTTGTCGATTTTGTCACCCGGCAGCGCATAGGTGGTTTGGTGCAGCTTTGGGCGCAGGGAGTCTTTGGGGGCGGATTCTATGGTGTAGATGGGCAGGTTGTCGCCGGGTTGAGTGCGCCATGCGGCGAGGGTTTTGTTGTCGGGTGACCATGAGAGTTTGGCGTATTCGTTTTTGGCATCGCCGTCGGTGGTGAGCTGCTTTTCTGTGCCGTCAGGAGATTTCAGGTAGATGTTGAAGTTCTTGATGGAGGCGTTGCCGTTGTTTTCGGGCTGGCGGCCACGCTCGGGGTTGCCTCGCCGTGGGGCTGGCGGGGTCACCGTATCGGTTGACTTGGGGACATCGCATTTGGCGCATTCGTAGGTTTGGAGGTCGCAGTTCCACCCTTGTGAGCCGAAACGGAAGATTACGCTTTTGAAGTCGTCTGAAAAGCTTATGGATGTGAAAGGCAGATTGCCCTTGGTCAACTGGTTGCCGGTGGCTTTGGTTAGGGAGGCCGCCAGCTTTTCATGGTCAAATGCGGGGGCGCGTGCGCCGCGCTCGGCGTCTACCAGGATGAACTCGTTCTCACCGCGGACATCGTTTCGGTACCAGAACTTGTGGGTGGAGCCGATCCAGCGGGCGTCGACACTTGATTTATAGACCAGGCTGCTCATCTGGCCGAAGCGCTCCGCTCGCTGATATAGCTGCCACATGGGCGAGGGCTTTGCGGGCGCTGCCAGGGCTGCTGCTGTGCTTAGGATGAGTGCGGTTGCGAGTAGGATACGGATAATCTTTGTCATTGGGGCAATCCTCCGGGAATTAATTACAATGATGAGTTCGACATGGGTGTGGGAATACCTCCTGGGGGTCAAAAAGTTGGGGAGTTGGGGCGCTTCGGGACGAAAAAGTGGTCCCGAAGCATCTCATGATACCGTACACCCGTGTGTCCGCCCATTCTCACATCGCATCGAAATCAGAACAAATTCCCTGGGTTTAGCGTGGTTTTTGGGTCAAAGAGCTTTCTTAGTGCGCGCATTTGGGCGATGCCTTTGTCACCGTACATTAACTGTAGAAACGGGGCTTTGATTTTGCCAATGCCGTGCTCGGCTGAGGCTGAGCCGCCCAGCGCCACTATGAGCTGCGCCCATGATAGGTAGAGCGCCTTGCCTTGCTCGTATTCTTCCATTGAGCGCGGGAGGATGTTCACGTGCAGATGGTTGTTGCCGATATGGCCAAAAATAACAGATTGCAGGCCGGATTGCTGCAGGCCGTGGTCATACATTGCGAGTGATGTTTCCAGTTGATCGTCTAGTACAGCCATATCCGTGCCAAGTTTGGTGATCTCGGGGCAGGTCTTCTTACGTTCGGCGATGATGAGGTTTACGGCCTCTGGAATAGCGTGGCGAAACGCTTTGAGCGGCTCCATTTCGCGGTCTGTGGTTGCGTACCAGGTGTCTTCATCGCTGCCTCCAAGGGCGGTTGCCGCTTCCATTACCCGCATAACGGCTGCTTCGAGGTCATCATCTGATTCTCCATGAAATTCGGTATAGATTGCCGTATTGAAGCTGTCTTTGAGCGCAGGAATGTTCTCGAAAGCAGATGATTCCGTCTTTATATGTCGCAGTAAGTCCAGCGCGTCTGAGTTGAAGAATTCTATGGCTACCGAGCCCTCCCCGCGAAGCGCCCGCACCAGTTTGATTGCCGAATCTTCATTGGGCAAGAACACCGTCAGGGCCTGAATTGACTTTGGACGAGGAATCAGGCGGAGTTCGATCTCGGTGATGACCCCCAGTGTGCCCTCCATTCCGATGAAGAGATCGATAATGTCCATATTATCTGCCACATAATACCCGGCGGCGGTTTTGACCTTTGGCTGTTCATAGGAGGGTAGGGGACCGGCGATTGTTTGGCCTTGCTCCGTAGTGAGCGAGAAATGTCTGCCTTGCGCAAAGTTTTCACCACGCTTGAGTGTTAGGGTGTCGCCGTCGGCGAGGACAGCGCGCAGCGATGTAATCCAGTTACGGGTGGAGCCGTAGAAGTAAGTTTTTGCGCCGGATGCATTGCAGGCCGTCATTCCGCCGATGGTCGCGGTTGTCTCGGTGGGGTCGGGTGGAAAGAAAAGGCTGGTGGGCGCTATTTTGGCTCGAATTTCGTCTAAGGTTGCTCCGGGCTCGACAGTAATTCGATGTTCCCCTGATGCTTCATCGGGCGTAATTTCGCCTATTGCGTTCATTTGGCTGAGATTCAGAATATGCCCGCCGAAAGGCACTGCCCCGGCCACGATGCCCGTGCGCGCTCCCTGGGTCGTAATGGTTTCGCCCTGCGAGCGAATATCTTTGATTACCTGAATAACCTCGGCTTCGGATTTGGGAAATGATATCGAGCGCGCCGTGCCGAAGCGTCTGGATTCATCGCTCAGGTAGTCGGTATGGTTATTTGTGATGTTTTGGATTAGATTTTCGGGCATAGTTTCGCTTTCGCTATGAATGCTATTATTACATACTTAGACAAATAATGCCGTTTTCCTAGGTTATAGCTGAAATTTTGTTTCTTTTGCAGGTGATTTGGCGTGTAGGTCTTTCGGGATTTGAATGGAGCCGCAGGCGGAATGGAAATCCCGAAATCCCGAAACAACTGACTTTTCTATCGGCGCTATTGCAGGTGATTGGGCATGTGGTGGATAAGTAAGTAATATTCCAGAGGAGGAGTTTGCTGTGAGAAGATTTGCAATAATTTTGGTTTGTGTGCTGGCTTGCGGCTCTGTTCAGGCCCAGGAACAGCCGACGGGGCTTCGATTGCCTGCAATTATCAGCGATAACATGGTGCTTCAGCAAGGCATTCAAGACCCTATTTGGGGCTGGGCTGAGCCTGGCGCGATTGTAACTGTGACCATTGGCGCTCAGAAAGCAACTGCCAAGGCCGATGCCAAGACCGGTAAATGGATGCTCAAGTTAAAGCCTATGAAGCCAGGAAATACGCTTGAGATGAGCGTGGAATCTAAGGGCATTACGCTCAATGTTAAGAATATTTTGGTAGGTGAAGTGTGGGTCTGCGGAGGGCAGTCTAATATGGATTTCGGCCTCGGCGGCACTGTTAATGCCGAGCAGGAGATAAAAGACGCCAAATACCCGCAAATTCGCCAATTCAGGACAGATTACGCAGCGCCTGCGGAGCCTGCGGAAAATTGCAAAGGGCAGTGGGAAGTTTGCTCGCCTGAAACAGCAGGCGGATTCACGGCGGTTGGGTATTTCTTCGGACGAAGGATTCATAAGGAACTCGGCGTGCCCATCGGCTTGATTAAAGCTGCGATAGGCGGTACGCCGGTCGAGAGCTGGACGGGCAAAGATATGATGAAAGCGGAGCCGGAGTTTGGCGCGGCGCTGAAGCAACTTGATGATACCCTTGCCAATTACCCGGAGATGAAGAAGAAGTATGAGGCCGAAAGGGCTGCTCGCGATGAAAAGATGAGAGCTCCGATTGAGGATAAGGGTTGGGAAGCGGCCACGCTCGATGAGAGCGATTGGAAAGAGATGCCCGTGCCTGCTAATTGGGAAAACAACGGTCTTGGCATTGACGGCTGCGTCTGGCTCCGCAAGACTGTAACCGTGCCTGATAGTTGGGTCGGAAAAGAGCTGATCTTGAGCCTCGGACCAGTGGATAATGCTGATATTACATATTGGAACGGCGTTAAAGTGGGCGAAGGAGATAATTACAAGCTCGCTCGCACGTATAATGTTCCCGCTGAATTGGTGAAGGCAGGAAAGGCTGTTATTGCGGTGAGGGTTTATGACACCGATGGCTACGGCGGCATCAATGGCAAGCCGGACGAGGTGTTTATGAGCGTTGCCGGCCAGGATAAAGTCTCGCTCGCCGGTCAGTGGAAGTATAAAGTCGCGTTTGTGATCCCTGGTTGGCCTGAGGAGCCTCTGGGGCCAGGCAATGCGTTCTTGCCGAGCGCGCTCTATAACGGTATGATAGCGCCGCACGTTCCGTATGGAATTAAGGGCGCAATTTGGTATCAGGGCGAGGGCAACGAGCGCGACAAACCAAACAGCTATTTCTATAAACTGCGCGGTATGATAAATGGCTGGCGCAGCGTTTGGGGAGTGGGCGATTTCTCATTCTATTACACCCAGATTGCCAATTTCAGAGGGCCTTGCTTGGACCCTGCAGGTGATGACGGCGTGCATTGGGCGACGGTTCGTCAGTCTCAGTTGCGGACGCTCAGCGTGAAAAACACCGGCATGGCGGTCGCAATAGACCTCGCCGATCCGGGCAACCCCGGCGACATTCACCCGAAAGATAAGCAGGATGTTGGCGATAGGCTGGCGCTGTGGGCGCTCGCGAAAGACTACGGCCAGAAAAAGCTGGTCTACAGCGGCCCGCTCTATAAGAGCATGAAAGTGGAAGGCAGCAAGATTCGGATCAGCTTTGATTGCATCGGAAGTGGGCTGATGGTGGGTGAAAAAGAAGGCATAAAGCCGACCGTCGAGCTAAAAAACGCCAAGCTGCAGACCTTTGCCATAGCCGGAGAAGACAAGATATGGTATTGGGCCGATGCGGTGATTGATGGCAAAACCGTGCTTGTCTCAAGCCCCAATGTGGAGAAGCCAGCCGCTGTTCGCTATGCGTATTCGATGAACCCGGTAGGCAACAAACTCTATAACAAAGAGGGACTTCCGGCGTCGCCGTTTAGAACGGATAATTGGTAGGGGGGAGCTTACGGCAAGCAATCCAAAACTGTCCGTGTGCCTATACCTTAGGAGATGTCGTATGCTTAATGTGTCAGAATTTTCAAGTGCATTGCATCGCGCTGTTGAGAGCGGCGATTCACAGTTGCTGAAGGTCATATCAGATGACTGGGGTGATCATATGATGTTCATTCCGGGCCACTTGGAGGATAGTATTTTCCAAGTAGCAATTGAAATCATGCGCACCCCTGGCTTTCAGGCGATGGATGGTGCACAGCATCTGCTGTTCCGTTTTGTGAGTGACTGGGCGTCTTTATCCAGAGATCAAAAGCGAATTCTGTTGCCTGTATTGGAAGAAACATATCCGCTCTATGCCAGCAGCACGGCTTGCTTCTTTATTTCGGTGGTGCTGGGCGAACGTTACCACAACTCGCGTGCGCTTGACGTGTTAATGCGATTAAGCAAGATTGGGGGGAAAATGGGACGGAGCCCTTTTTTGTTGCTTCGGCAGCAGTGAACGCTAATTCTTCTTTTAATGTCATCTCAACGTCGCTGCCGAAGCCACCGGACGCACTCACTCTACGGTCAAGAAACACCGTGCGCTTGGTCTACGCCTTTGGGCAGGTCAGCTTTAAGGCTTTGTCCATCTGTTTAGGCACACCTATCACGATCAGCACGTCACCCTCATGCAGTAGTTCGGCTGAGGTAGGGTTCGGTATTATTTTGCCGGAGGTTCGCTTGATGGCTATTATTGTGACACCGGTTGCTTTTTTGAGGCCGCAGTTTCCTATCGATTGATCAATGAGCTTGGAGCCGGGTCCGACGACCAGTTCTTCGATCATCATCTTGAAATCATCCGTGTGCATTGCTAATTCGACAAAATCTTGCACGTTGGGGCGAAGAGCTGCGGTTGCCATTCTCTTTCCGCCCATCACGTAAGGCGACATAACCTTGTCCGCGCCTGCCATGCGCAGCTTGCCTTCGTTATCTTCCTGGATGGAGCGAGCGGCAATGAACAGCTTGGGGTTGAGCGCGCGGGCGCTTAGCGTGATAAATACATTGTCTTCGTCGGTCGGGGCCACGGTAATCAGGCCTTTTGCATGTTCGATTCCAGCGGCTTTGAGCGCTTTGTCGTCGCTGGCGTTGCCTTCCACAAACGGAATATCCTGCGCCACCAGTTTCGGCAGCTGTTCGGGGTTCCATTCGATCACGCAATGGTCAGTGCCTTCGCGCTGAAGGTCCTTAACAATCTGCTGGCCCATTCGTCCGTATCCGCACACAATAAAATGATCTCGCATCTTTGCTATCTGTTTTTGCATTTTCCTATTTTGCAGCGCATGCCACATCTGTTCGCTGACCAGCGTTTGGATCAAGCTGGCGCCCGCCCAGAATACCGCGGTCACGCCGAAAACAATCAGGCAGATGGCGAACACTTTACCTGCTGTATCCGTTGGTTGACTCAAGTTGAGTGTGCCAAGAGTGGATACAGTGACCAAGAGCGCGTCCAAGACCGGCATATTCTCCAGCTCATGGTAACCAAAAGTGCCCACTACCGTCAAAGCCACCAGCACAAGCAGCGCCAGCCTGAATTGTTTGAGAGCGTCAATTTCTCGCGACATGCACAACCCCTTCCTATATGTGATAATTATATACTATTCGCGCGCTTCGCGCGAGTTATGAGTTTTGAGGTAAGAGCTCACTCTTCGTGAGGATACTTGTCATCCTGAACTCGATTCAGGATCTGTTAGCTTAAGGCTTAGATTCCGAATCAAGTTCGGAATGACAAAACATTAAGAGTGAGCTCTTACGTTTTGAGTTAGGGAAGGGACGGGCTGTCCCGATTAAA
>JAPLCU010000139.1 GCA_026392045.1 Armatimonadota bacterium | reverse complement strand
ATCGGGGTGATCGGGAGCGAAAACGAGCGTGACGGAAGCTTCAGACATATCGAATTACAGGTAGCAAGAGGGATAGGAATAGATCAACGTCACCGCAAGCGACCAATGGATGGTCTACCCACAATCCGATATTATTCATGCGTTTTTATCGCCACTGACAGGTGCTGACACACATTCCTTTATCATGTAATATGTAAAGTCCAATCATTACTCTGTGCTAATCGCATTATTGGAAGGAGTGTTGCTGTGATTCACTCAATGACTTCACATCCGATACAACTTAGTGTAACATGTGGCTACCAATCAAGCTCTACAACATTTCAATAGGAGATTCACCTTGGTGTCGTCAGTCATTCCAGAACCTGGGCAGTTAGTTGAAGTTCGACAACGGCGTTTTGTCGTCACTGAAATCCAGCGGTCTGCTTTGCCAGCTGATATGTCGGGTCATAATGTAAACGATCTCCAGCATTTGATCACCCTCTCATCAGTTGAGGACGACGCATTGGGAGAGGAATTACAAGTTGTTTGGGAGCTTGAGCTTGGCGCTCACGTTTTCAATAAGGCCAATTTGCCGGAGCTCACAGGTTATGACGATCCTGCACGCCTGGATGCATTCCTTAATGCCGTTCGCTGGGGAGCAATCTCTTCAGCGGATGTGCGTGCCCTGCAGTCACCATTTCGCAGTGGGATCGAGATAGAAGATTATCAACTTGATCCCATCGTGCGTGCTCTTAAGATGCCACGTGTGAATCTTTTGGTAGCCGATGATGTGGGACTTGGTAAAACTGTGGAAGCTGGTTTGGTTGTGCAGGAACTATTGCTGCGCTACAGAGCAAGGACAATGCTGGTGGTTTGCCCAGCTCATTTGCAGATCCACTGGCGAGATCAGATGCGTGAGAAGTTCGGCCTGGAATTCAGGATAGTGGACAGCGCCATGATGAAAGACCTTCGACGCCGCCGTGGCCTTCACGTAAATCCCTGGAAGCATTTCCCGCGGCTAATCACATCAATGGCATTCTTGCGCCGTGACCGGCAGATGCGTCTATTCCGTGAGGTGTTGCCTGCTGAGGGTGAGCCTGCATTTCCCAGGCAATTTGATCTTCTGATAGTGGATGAAGCGCATAATATTGCACCTTCTGGTTCTGGACATTATGCAATGGATTCACTTCAAACCGCGGCGATACGCACAATTGCCCCTCACTTTGAGCACAAGCTATTCCTGACGGCGACTCCACATAATGGCTACCCAGAGAGTTTTACCGCGCTTCTTGAATTACTGGATAACCAGCGCTTCGCCCGCGCCGTCAAGCCGGACCCCAAGCAGTTAGAAACAATTATGGTGCGCAGGCTCAAGAGAGATCTTCCGCCCAACTGGGATGGGACTCCTCGTTTTCCTGAGCGAACTATTGAACCGATTGAGGTAGCGTATACGGACGCCGAGCGCAATGCACACCAGGCGCTACGCAGATATGCAGAGCTTCGTCAGAAAGCCGCATCTGATGAAATCGGAACGTATGCTGTTGAGTTTGTTCTGAAGCTGCTAAAGAAGCGCTTGATATCCTCACCCGCGGCCTTTGCTTTGACTCTTGAGAAGCATTTGAAATCGATCAGCTCTGGTCAGAAGAAGGCACACGCTAGGGCAATCGGATCTAATCTTGGCATACTGCGAAAGCGAATAGAACAGGTCGAAGACGATTTCGATGACGATGCAGCTTTTGAGGAACAGACCGAAGAGGTTATCGACAATGCTGCTGTTCTATTTGACAACCTAAGCGCAGAAGAACGCAGTCTTCTCGAAGAACTCCAGAAATATGCTAACGCTAACTCTGTTCGTGCTGATTCCAAGGCAGAACGATTCATTGAGTGGCTCCATGAAAACATCAAGCCGAATGCCCAATGGAGCGATAACCGTGTGCTGATATTTACGGAGTATCGAGCGACCCAGGCCTGGCTGCACACTCTGCTTGCGTCGGAATGTCTAGCCGATGGTGACCGGCTGATGGAAATCTATGGCGGAATGGAACCTGACAAGCGGGAAAAGATTAAGGCAGCATTTCAGGCGGATCCTTCTGTTTCTCCAGTTCGCATCCTACTTGCAACTGATGCCGCCTCCGAAGGTATCGACTTACAGAATCATTGCCATCAGTTGATCCACTACGAAATACCATGGAATCCAAACCGAATGGAACAGCGCAACGGACGTCTCGACCGACATGGCCAAAAGCATGACGTGCAAATATATCATTTTGTTGGCAAGGGTTATGCGCAGAACTCTGTTAATTCTACGACTCGTCCGGGTGATCTTGAAGGTGACCTGGAGTTCCTAATGCGAGTCGCTCAGAAAGTTGAGAATATACGCGAAGACCTGGGCAAGGTCGGGCCAGTTATAGCCACACAAGTTCAGGAAGCAATGCTTGGCCGCCGCACGACGCTCGACACGGCAAAAACTGAGCGAGAAGCTGAGAAGCCGCGTAAAATGCTCAAGTTCGAACGCAATCTGCGCGATGAAATCCAAAAGCTGCATGAACAGCTTCAGGAAACAAAGATCGAATTGCAGCTATCGCCAGAAAACACCCAGGCGGTCGTGGAGATTGGATTGCAGCTGGCAGATCAACCGTCACTAATCGAGGCATCCTTACCAGGCATTTGGCCAGACCCTACGGGAAAGCGAAAGAGTTGCCCAGTCTTCTATTTGCCGCCGCTTAAGGGAAGTTGGGCCGAATGCTCTGTCGGTCTGGCCCATCCTCATTCTGGTGCAATTAGGCCAATTGTGTTTGATCACACCATTGCAGGCGGACGGGATGATGTTGTTCTGGTACACTTGAACCATCGACTAGCGCAGATGTGCCTGCGGTTGCTTCGCGCAGAAGTCTGGTCTCGAGATAACCAGAAGCGCCTGCATCGCGTGGCGGTGAAGATTGTGCCGAATAGCATCTTGGAAACCCCTGCAGTAATTGCTCATGGGCGTTTAGTTGTGCTTGGAGGGGATAACCGACGGCTTCACGAGGAACTCATAGAAAGCGGCGGCTACATCCGTGAAGGACGCTTCTCTAGAATGAACGTTGCCGATGTTCAGCGTGTTTTGAGTTCTACTGTGCCTATTGATGCGCCAGATTCGCTGAAGCAGCAACTTACTGATCTATGGCCGAAATTGGTATCGCCGCTATATAACTCACTAGAATCCAGAATGCGTGATAAAACCGCCACTTTATTCAGTCGTTTAGAAGAGCGGGCAAGCAAAGAAGCTGATGACATCACCCATATTCTAAATGAGCTTCAGCGCAACATTAGTGAGCAACTGAACGAAGCAGCTCCGGAACAGCTTGAACTATGGACTGATCCAGAGAAAGATCAGCTTGAGCGTAATCGCCAGAGCTTGCGCCTGCGCCTGGAACAGATACCTGGTGAGATTACACGTGAGACACAAGCTATCCAAGATCGCTACGCTAATCCTACACCGCGTCTTTTTCCGGTAGCTGTCACATTCCTGGTGCCTGAGAAGCTTGCACGTTCGGCAGGAGGTAGCGACTAATGTCCATAGCTCGTCATCATGCCGAATGGCTTTCGCTTGTGGAGGTATCTGGGCCATTTTTGTCAGTGCCAGTTCTGATGGAGGTATTTCCTCAGGGTTTGGATGCGCACGTCCCCGATTCATACAAGGAACTCCACTCAGCGTTTGAGGAGTGGCAGGACAATCAACTTGGCCTTAAGCCTGATCCGGCCATACACAACGCCTGGATCAGATACGTCCTCAATGAAGCTCTAGAATTGAATGATGACGTCATCAAGGAAGGGCAGACATTACCGCTCGGGCTCGAAGCCCATATCGCCGAACATGGAATAACCTTGCGGCCTGACCTTGCTGTGGTCAATCCATCCGGCAGATCAGATGCTGGCAAGGCCAGGATGCTGATAAAGGTCTATGATCAGAGCCAGGGGCTTGAGAAACCTGTCTCCGGCATTCATTGGAAAGCATCACCCGCTACAAGCATGATGGAGTTGCTCCACTCGTCTGATATCAAACTCGGATTGGTTACCAATGGTGAGCACTGGATGCTTGTGCATGCTCCTCGCGGGGAGACCACAACATTCGCCTCGTGGTATTCCACCATCTGGTTGGAAGAGAAAATCACTCTTCAGGCGTTTAGATCGCTGCTTTCAGCGCATCGGTTCTTCGGCGTGGCTGATGATAATACACCAGAAGGTTTGTTTGCGCGAAGCGCCGATAACCAGCAGGAAGTAACCGACCAGCTTGGTTATCAGGTTCGCAAGGCCGTTGAGGTTCTTGTCCAAGCCATTGATCGGATCGACAAAGACCGCGGCAGAATGCTTCTTTCTGGCGCTAACGAAGACAAGCTCTATGAATCTGCTCTTACTGTGATGATGCGGTTGGTGTTTTTGTTCTCTGCTGAAGAACGCGGGCTGTTGCTTCTGGGCGACCCTCTATATGATGACAATTATGCTGTATCCACGCTTCGCGAAATCCTGCGCGAGACTGCTGACCAGCTCGGGGAAGAGATTCTTGAGCGGCGCTATGATGCATGGCCACGGCTGTTGGCAACATTCCGCGGAGTCTACGGGGGCATACGCCACGACAGGCTGCAGTCTCCTCCATACGGCGGGTCGCTGTTTAACCCTGATCGCTTTCCTTTCCTGGAAGGCCGATTGCAGGGCACTTCTTGGATTGATACTCCCGCGGAACCGCTGCGGATAAATAACCGCACGGTGCTTCATCTCCTTGAAGCTCTCCAAATCCTGCAGGTTAAGGTGCCGGGCGGTGGGCCTGCGGAGGCGCGGCGGCTGTCTTTCAGGGCTTTAGATATCGAACAGATCGGCCACGTTTACGAGGGCATGCTAGATCACAAAGCTGAGAGAGCTACTGAGCCGATGCTTGGTCTGATTGGCTCCAAGAACAGTGAGCCGGAAGTGGCTTTGAGCGTCCTGGAGAATATGCTTGCTAAGGGAATGGATGAGGCGGCAAAGTATCTCAAGGAACAGACCGGGCGTTCTGAGGCTGCTTTGAAGAAGGCGTTGGAGAATCCAGGTCTGATAGATGAGCAGCGTTTGAGGATTGCTTGCGACAATAGCGATACACTCTACAAGCGAGTGCGCCCATTCGCGCCGCTTTTGCGCGATGATACCCTGGGCTACCCGACTGTGATTAACGCTGACAGTGTTTTTGTAACCTCAGGCGAAACTCGCCGGGCTACCGGCACCCACTATACCCCGCGCAGCCTTACTGAACCAATTGTCCAGTATACGCTTGAACCGCTGGTATATATCGGTCCTGCGGATGGAAAACCCAAGGAAGAGTGGCGGCTGAGGTCTCCTAAGGAATTGCTTGCGCTTAAGATATGCGACATGGCTGTTGGCTCGGGTGCGTTTCTGGTGCAAACTTGCCGGTATATGTCTGAGCGGTTGGTTGAGGCTTGGGAAGAGGCTGAGGCACAGGGCGGCATTCGAATTACGCCTGAATGCGAACTAGCCCACGGGCTCCTTGAAGAAAGGATTCTGTCTGCTGACCCTGACGAACGGCTTGCCATTGCACGCAGGATTATCGCTGACCGCTGCCTCTATGGAGTGGACAAGAACCCAATGGCTGTGGAGATGGCGAAACTGTCGCTTTGGCTGATAACGCTGTCTAAGAACAAGCCGTTTACATTCCTGGATCACGCACTGAAGAGCGGAGACTCGCTGCTTGGCCTATCGGATATCGAGCAGATCACAAGGTGGTCACTGGACAAATCCGGCAGCACGCTGCTGAAGCCGTATATTGAGCGGCACGTATCTGATGCTGTCGAAACCCGCCGTCGTCTTGAGTATATGCCCGATAACGACATAAGGGAAGTGCAGGAGAAAGAACAACTCCATGCGCAGGCAGAGGCGCAGATTGCCAGGTTGAAGCTAGCAGGTGACCTGATCATTGGGGCTGCCCTTGCTTACAAAAATCCGAAGAATGAGCTCCTGCGTTCGCAGATGATTTTCAGCAGCGCGGTGAAGTTTGATGAACATATCACTGAGGCTGATGACAAGTTGCGCGATGAGGCCGAGGTCATGCTCCACGGCAACCGCCCGTTCCACTGGGCGCTGGAGTTCCCGGAGGTGTTTCTTAATGGCAAACGAGGCGGATTCGATGTTATCATCAGTAATCCGCCGTTCCGTGGCGGCTTGATGATCACGCGGGACTTTTCCTTGCCATACACCAGGCTTCTGAAGTCAACAGTGGCGGAAGCTGGAACTACGACCGACCTTTGCGCATACTTCATTAGGCGAGCCTACGTGCTGATTGGGCCAGTTGGTGCAATCGGCTTCTTGGCGAGTAATAGTATTAGCGAGGGGGACACAAGGGAGGCTTCGCTTGATGCGATCCTGCAATCTGGTGGGTCTATCTTCAGAGCGATCTCATCCACCCCCTGGCCCGGCTCCGCGGCGCTCCATATTTCGGTAATGCACGTCTATAAACAGCCGTGGCTCGGCCCCTGTGTTTTGGATGGTAAAGTAGTGTGTGAAATCAGCTCGAGTCTGCGAAGCGGAACCACCCTCGCAAGTCCGAAAGGTCTGGCAGGCACGACTGTGCCAGGGTTCTTGGGAACGACTGTTTATGGCAAAGGCTTTTTCCTCGATACGCACGAAGCCAAGGCGTTGATCGCTGCAGACTCGCGCAACGCCACGGTGATACGACCTTTTCTGAACGGTGACGATGTGCTGTCTAATCCAAAGCCCGGTCCTTCCCGCTGGGTGCTATGCTTTCAGGGGCTGTCGGAAAAAGAGGCTAGCTGCTTCGTTGCGCCATTTCAACTGGCAAAGGATCGCGTATACCCGGAGCGCCAGGGGAGTTCCTCCAAAAGAAGGAGGGAGAAGTGGTGGCTGTATACATCACCTGCTACTGAGCTTTATGAAGCTGTTTCGGACTTTAAACGGGTGCTGGTGACCTGCTTTACCAGCAAGTACGTTGTGTTTACGTTTGTTGCACCAGACATTGTGTTCTCCAATGCGGTTATTGTCATCGCTACCGAGGACTACTCAGGCTTTGCTTCACTTCAGAGTTCTTTTCATCCTACCTGGGTCGCCGAATACAGCTCCACCTTGGAAACAAGGCAGCGTTATGCATTGTCCGACTGCCTCGAAACCTTCCCGTTCCCTCGCGACCTCTCCAGCCTTAAATTGGTAGGCGAGCGTTACTACGGGCATCGGCAATGGGTAATGCTCTCACGCCAGGAAGGTCTAACCAATATTTACAACCGCTTCCACAATTTGGATGATAACTCGGAAGACATAGCGGAACTCAGGCGGCTGCACGTGGAGATGGACAACGCGGTGGCGGCGGCATACGGCTGGACCGACCTCGACCTCGACCACGGCTTCCACGAGACCAAACAAGGCATCCGCTTCACCATCTCCGAACCCGCCCGCCAAGAAGTCCTTGACCGGCTTCTTCTGCTAAACCACGAACGGTATGCGGAAGAAATGAGGGAGCAGGAATTGAAGGAGAATAGCAAGAGTGGGAAGAAGAAGTCACCAAAGAAAGCGACGTTGCCGGGAATGGATACGTAGGCACAATAACTAAGAGAGGATACTATGACAATGGAACCCGATCAAACCTCTAAAGAGGTTGCGGAATCTAAAGAGATGATTCGCACCAAGCTAGAATCTCTTGACAAAGAAATGCGGAGTGATATTAAGGACAAAGACATTTCACATTATCAAATGTATGAGAAAGAGATAGATGAGTTGGTATCTAGCGCCACTCGCTTCGGCTTGACGCCCCCCCCGGAAAGAACAAAGCCCTTAGCCAAAATGGATAAAGCAAGCTTGGCGGGTGTTACCCCTGCTCAACAAATTGCTTTCAGCAGCCTTCATTCGTTTGTTCATCTCTGGCTGTGCAAGCTAAAAACCTCTGATATGAATCTTGGTATTCGCAGGAAAAATAACTAACTTGTACCAACTTGGCGTGAACAAGGTGAATACGAATAGCTAAGCAGGAGGCATTGGAGTGGTAAGTGAAATGCGTGAGCTAACCAGAATGACGGTCTTCTTAGATACGATGACACTCTTGCATTATGAGTGGATAGATCAGATCGACTGGCTCAGTTTGCTCGGTGTGCAGCAAGTGGTGCTTGTTATTGCCCCAGTTATCTTTCGTGAATTGGATAAGCATAAGGAAAGCCATCCAAAGAAGAGAATCAAAACACGTGCGTCTTCGGCCATCCAGAAGTTGTTTGATCTTCTTCAGAATGGTAAAGGCAAGTCAATCCGAAATGATGTCACGATGCTGTTTCTTAAGAGCGAGCCCAGCCTGAGCTATGAGCAAGATGGCCTTGATTTTAAGTGGAACGATGATCGGCTTCTCGCACACGTTCTTGAGCACATGGCAGAATGTCCTGATGAACCCGTTATGATCGTTTCCCACGATTCTTCAGTGTTGGCAAAGGCTATGCTTCGCGGCATCAGCACATTGGACTTACCAAAAGAATTGCTTCTACCTGTAGAGCTTGATGAACTTGAGAAACAAAATCAAGAACTGGAGCGTGAGAATCAGAAACTCAAGAATCGCATTCCGAAGATCGGAATTTGCTTTGACAATGGAAAGAAGCACACTAATATCAATATGTTAGCAAGCTCTAATCTGCTGCAGAGTGCGGTTGAAAAGCGGATGGCTTCTATCACGGAAGAGTTCGCTCCAATTTCGCCTTACTCAGCGATGGGGATCACGCAGACGGATATGGTTAGTTCTCACAATTCAAGGCTGCAGCAGTTTTTTAAAGAATACGAGACTTATCTCAAGGAGAACTTGGAGTTTTGGCACAGAGTGGCATTAGTGCAGATTGTTCTTCGCAATACTGGGAATACGCCTGCTAATGACTTGGATGTTATTCTAGCGGTGCCTGACAGTGTCATTGCGGCTTATGATAGCAAGACGCTTCCGAGACTGGCAAGCAAACCGAAGCCACCAAAAGCAAGGGGAATGTTTGGTTATGACTCGGATATGTTCGCATCATTGTCTGTGAATAGTCCTAATGTCCAGATGGTTAGAGCGATACGGGAACTGAATGATTCAAGCACATCTAATGTAGAGCGACCTATCTTCTACACCGAGTCGCTAATAGAAGTTCATTATCACATAAAGCGGGTCAAGCACAACCTGGATGTGCCACTAGGCCGTCTATACTTGGAATTTGCATCTGTCGAAGCTGCAGACAGCTTCAGTATCGCTTGCCAGGTAACTGTAGGCAATGTGCCGGATGAAATCAATACGAAGCTGAATGTAAGAGTCGAAAAAGTTGCGGACATACCACTTTTAGAGCAGGCGGAGGCATAAGCATGGATTCTAAGCCAGACTTTCAAAGTATGTCACCAGAGCAATTATTAGAGCTCTCAGAATCAACAACTGATGGTCTTCGAAACAATCGGAGCAGCTTATACAAGGCCGCTGCTGAGAAATATCAGGCAGCCGATGATCAAGAAAATTACCAGAATATGGTTTACGAAATCCGAGCTTTCGACCTCAGCACGCATGAAAATAGCGACTACCGATTTGGCTGTCTTCACGGAGTTGTCTTCGAAAATGGTGACGAGGCGGTATACCCTGATCGAAAAAAGGATTTCCCAGATGAAAGCATAGAATACTACAAAACAAGAGCCATCGCCACATCAAATCCTATCCTCAAGGCGCGTTACGCGGATGTCGTATGGGATTTTCGGCCATTTAAGCATCACGAGTATGCGCTGCTGGCAGCTGATGCGTATCTTGACTGTACTGATGTATACATACCAAGTATCCAGATCAACAATTTGTGGGGTCTGGAGCTCGCTGATGCTGTTGAAAGAGCGCTCTGCATTGCTGTAAAGCTAAATAATGATCAACTTATCAACACTATCGCTGAAGAAGCAATCACACATTACTCGGAAAACGAGGTCGATAGCTTCAACGACCAGAGAAGCTTCCTTGAAGTGATTGCGGATATACATAAGCTTGAGGGATGTGCGGATCAAGCTCACAACACCAAAAGGCGAATAGCCGAGGCATTTGAGGCAGAGGCTATCTGGAAGAGTGTTAACTACCCTAATGGGCATCTGGTCGCCATTGGTATTCTGGAAAAAGCACTTAAGGCTTACGTGGAATTGGGTGATGCCCCGGAGAAGGCGGAGGAATTAAAAATCGCAATCGCTAGCGAACACGTTGCGGCGCAGGGAGAATACAAGAGAGTAGAGTCCATGGTTAGAATCTCACAGGGAGATATCAACAATTGGCTCGATCCATATAGAGCCGTCACTATTGAGAATGCGTTGTTGCTTCTTGCGGGCGACCCCAATATATTGCCGTCTTACGAGAATGCGTACAAATCTGCGGTGGATCAGGCTAAAGAGTTCGTCTTTATGCACATGATACCGATGGAATTGCACAGGAATGGCATGACCGTTAAGCGCATCGAAGGCGAGGAAGAGAAATTAGCTTACTCTGCGGCGGTGAATTTTCGCAGGCACTATAGATTTGCAGCTGAGTTTCTTCTCCCAAGTTTGTTCAAATTGCTCAAGGAGAAAGATAAGTGCTATCTTGAAGTCGTTCATCAATATATTGCTACATCGGGTGTGTTTGAACTGAATCGCGTTGCGCTTATAAATGTTGGATTTGATGCTTTCGAGCGTGCGGATTACATTGCGTGTATGCACATTCTTACACCACAGATCGAAGGTGCTCTACGGGACTTTCTTGGTCTGCTTGGTGCGTCCAAAACAAGTTTCAATGGAGTCGGCGATTGGGAAGCTCAACTATTGAGTAGAGTATTGAGTGTCCTGGAGGGCAACGGATTTGAAAGCGACTTCGTTTGGCTTATGCGACTCTTCTTGGCCGATAAACTAGGAGATAATCTACGCAATGAGGTTGCACATGGGCTTGCAGATCCTGGGCAATTCACGTGGGCAAACTCAGCAATGATGCTTTATATCTTGATAAAGTTGGCGACCTATCGTATTTCGACCAAGACGCCTGCAGCGGACTCTACAGAAGAATCGAATGGAGATGAGCAATGACTGCGGACGAAAGCTCCGTGAAATTGCAGCGTTTGCGTGCTAAAGATATAAACACGAAGAATCGGTTGCGAGCTGAAGGATATAGGTGGCAAGCTGTCGAATGAATTGAGTAGATACCAGTTTCTATGCACGGTTTCACTATGTGCATGTTGTTCTTTTGTGAAAGGATCATATAATGTTGTCAGAAACCAACGCGGTAATTGCCAGAATGCTTGCACACTGGCATACGAAACCCTCTAGCCACTTAGACAATGTTGGCTATGCATCTAATCCCGAGGCTGATACACTCGTGCGAGCGGATCTTTTCGCATTTTTGTTGGCTTGTTCCATCGACCGAACAGGCGAGTCTGTCCGTATCTGGAATACGCCTTTATACCTGAAGCAAGACTGGGGTCACTTGGACCCGGCTAGGATTGCAAAAATGGAGCCGGCTGAACTTTCACAGAATCCCATCATCCGCCAGATACCAGGTCAGGTCAGCAGGTTGCAATTAGCCAAAACCATCATCACACTTGCAGAGGTAGTCATAGAGGATTTCGATAGCTGCCCAGAGCTAATGCTAGAAGGCAGTGTGTCTGATATTATGGACAATCTTCAGTTAGTCTCCGGCATCGGCCCAAATGTAGCAAGGATGATTATCATTCTGCGCGTCCTATACTTTGGCCTTAGGCCGTCAAGAACAGGACGACTGCTGCCAAAACTGGATGTTCATGTATGTAGAATACTCGTTAGAACAGGACTTGTTACCGATTGCTCAGAACGTGCCGTTCGTGCGATCCTTAAGAGCTATCCAATAGAGGACATAGCTGCCATAGACCAAGTGTGTTGGGAGATTGGCCAGAATTACTGCCGACCGAATGATCCGAAGTGCAGTGAGTGCCCGTTAGATGCAGTAGGCGCAAAAGTCGGGCTTGAGTAATGGTTGTGAGAATAGAGGGAGAGCCGGAATGACAGATATTGATACCAACGCGCAAAATCCTGAGATAGAAGATAACGATTCTCAGCTAGGGCCGATTCTTCAACCGCCACGTCCTGAAGAAATACGCGCTGAACTGCAGCAACTTGTGCTCAATGACCTGATGGGACCTGCAGGAGGCCCTGAGGAAGAAGTTGACGAGGACCGTGTGCGTGAGCGATATCTTGTGGGAATGCTCGCGCCTCGCAAGCAAAAGATTCAACCAGAGGAGATGGACGAACTGGCTGTATCTGGAACTGACTCCGAAGATGGAACCACAGAGTCAAACGCTCTTCCCGCAACAACACTTCTACCATCCTCATTAGGGATGACTTTTTCTGTTGATGGAGAGGCCAGCCAGCTCACGGTAACTGCACGTTGGGGACAATACACACGCGTTGAGAGTGAGACCCTAGTTGTCAACAAAACCGGCAACCCCAAGAATGTCTGGAAGCGAACTCCGATGGAAAGTTCAATTGATATTCCTCTCAACGCCGGCGCCATTCGGCAAACGGCAATTATTGAAGAACAACCTGCCGTCGTAATCCAGGGGCGAATACGGAAGAATGATGGGGGTTGGATAGTAACTCTCTTCCTTGTCAACAACCAGGAAGAACCCAAAGCTCGAAGAGATGAAGCCTGGGTTTTTCAGCCGGAGCTAATAGTTGAGTCCTCAGATGGCGAGGCTGTGTTCGTGCGCAACCCTCTGCGCCGCAAGTTCAGTGATTCACTAGCTGATTTGGAAGAACGGACTATGGTCATGCTCTACAGGGACAATGTGGAGTTTGCAGTTGGTCACGGAACGGCAGTCCATTCCGATATCTCCCCAGATAATCCAAAGCGTGCAGTCCGTCTCAAGACAACTGTTGTACCCACTAATGAGGTATTGCAGCAGACACCGCCTACAGTGGAAGAAATCCCAGAGCTTGCCAATCTCGTTCTTGATATGAAAGAGTTATCAGAAACGAATGATGATGAATTTGAAAAGAAATTGCAGGCGTTGCCGCAAGCCTATGAGGCCTGGATTAACGAACATAACAAGCAGATAATGGACCCAGACAGCGACTTGCGCGAGCATTCAGAGGCGGCACAGAACGCGATGCAGCAATGCAGCCGCGTACTGCAGCGAATCCGCGAAGGCATCACGCTGCTTTCGGAAGACAAGCATGCTGCCGAATCTTTCAGGTTCGCAAATCGTGCAATGTGGCTGCAGCGCACGCATACGATTTATGTCAATCAGATTCGCCGTCGGCAAAAACAGGAAATGCTTGATGTAGATGTGCCGAAGAACCATCGATGGTATCCATTCCAGCTCGCATTCATTCTATTGAATCTACCTAGCGTAACCGATCTGCACCATCACGATCGCTGTCACGAGACTAAAGCCATTGCTGACTTACTCTGGTTTCCAACTGGTGGCGGAAAAACTGAAGCATATCTTGGCTTGTCGGCATACACTCTTGGGCTACGACGTCTTCAGGGTGAGATAGAGGGCAGAAATGGAGAGCATGGGGTTGCAGTGCTTATGCGATATACGCTACGAGTTCTTACGCTCCAGCAATTCCAGCGTGCTACTGCACTTGTTTGTGCTTGCGAGAGCATAAGAAGAGATGAACTGGATAATGGCAGCGATAAGTGGGGCAAAGTGCCTTTCAGAATCGGCCTTTGGGTAGGCATGCGAACTACACCAAATACGACTGAGCAAAGTGCGGAAGCAATCAGGCAAGACCACGGCCATTACAATCCCAATAATGCGTTCTCCGGCGTAGGATCCCCCGTTCAGCTGACATTTTGCCCCTGGTGCGGCGCTGAGATCAAACCAGGAAGACATATTAAGGTAGAGTCTGGAATGAGTCAAGCCAACCGCACGTTCATTTATTGCGGCGATCCTGACGGAGAATGCATCTTTAGCGAACGAAAAGCACCAAAGGAAGGCTTACCTGCGCTGGTAGTTGATGAAGAAATCTATCGCCATTTGCCATCGCTATTAATCGCAACAGTTGATAAGTTTGCACAAATGCCGTGGAAGGGCGAGGTTCAGATGCTCTTTGGCCAAGTGAACGCATATTGCCCCAGGCACGGTTTCAGATCGCCTGAAACTGACGATAGAGATTCGCACCAGAAGAGTGGGATACTTCCTGCAGTAAAATCTATACCGCACGGCCCATTGCGCCCGCCAGACTTGATAATCCAAGATGAGTTACATCTTCTCAGTGGTCCATTAGGTTCTCTGGTAGGTCTTTATGAAACTGCGGTTGATGAACTGGCATCGTGGACTGTTGACGGTGTTAGGGTTCGCCCGAAAGTGATTGCTTCCACAGCTACGATCAGGCGAGCGCAATCGCAGGTCAATGATTTGTTTATGCGCAGTGTTGACGTGTTTCCGCCGCACGGAACGGAGATCGGGGACAACTTTTTTTCCATACAGCGCAAACCTGACGAAAAGTCAGGTCGGATTTACATTGGCATTTGCGCTATGGGGAAACGCTTTCCAGTAGCTCTAATACGTGCTTATGTTGCTTTCTTAGCGGCATCGCAGACCCTGTATGAGAAATATGATGCTGGTGCAGACCCTTGGATGACATTGGTCGGATACTTTAACTCGATTCGTGAGCTAGGAGGCACTCGCAGACTAGTGGAAGACGACATAAGCTCACGATTACGGGATGCAGATTTGAGAGGACTCGCCAAGCGAAAGCGACCATTCCTGAGGGAGCTTACATCGCGCATAAGCGCTTCAGATATACCTAAGATTCTGGATATAATGGAAGTAGGCTTTAATCAAGCCAATGATGCAAAACGCCTTGAGCAAAGAAGAGCAAATCAGAAAGTTGACTCGCCGGATCCGATTGATGTGCTGCTCGCAACCAATATGATATCAGTCGGCGTAGATGTTGGGCGGCTCGGTCTGATGCTTGTAGCTGGGCAGCCTAAGACTACGGCTGAATACATCCAGGCAACCAGTCGAGTAGGACGTAATAATCCTGGACTGGTATGTGCCATCTACAATTGGGCTCGGCCTCGCGATCTATCACACTTTGAACGATTCGAGCATTATCATTCCACGTTTTACCAGAATGTTGAAGCTCCATCAGTAACGCCATTTGCTACTCGCGCACTTGATCGTGGCCTTTCCGCAGTGTTGGTTTCGCTGTTACGACTTCAGGGCTCAGAGTATAATGCAAATGAGCGAGCTGAGCGCCTTGATCCGTCTTCTGGTCGAGTCAGTCAAGCTATAAATTCCATTTCCAACAGAGCTGCGCTTGTCAAAGGAGAAAATAATTGTGCGACAGATGTTCAGCAACGACTAATGACACGCATAGATCAGTGGGTTAAGGCAGCCGAGAATCACGTCGGCGGCGCAAAGCTCGGGTATCGTCGCGGAAAAGATGGGTTGACTCTTGGACTTCTAAAGAAAGCCGGAAGTGGAAAGTGGGATAAGTTTACTTGTCTCAACTCCTTGCGTGACGTAGAACCTGAGATAAGTCTAATACTGGACGAAAGAGGAAGTCTGGGGTACGATCAAATATCCAATCCGAATTCAGTTGATGGAGGGGATAAATGAGCGTGAGACAACAAGCGAGCATTGGGGAGCTGAGACCTAGTCAACTGCTATTTACTTTTGGCGTTGGAGCCCTTATTGATCTTCCTAACCTATCCGTGATAGTGACAGGACTGGACGACTGGAGTCGCGACCCCGCCTACGCTCCTGAGATTTCAGAAGAAAGGCTATTGGCTGCGGTGCGCAAGTATCTTGGTCCGCAAGTTGGAACAATGTGTTCGCCGCCGCGTGTGGAAGATGACGGCAATGGCTTTACTGCAGGGGCAAACGACACTTCAAACATCGGAGTCCCCGTAGCGCCGTTTCCACGTTGGCTACGCTGTCCGAAATGCGACTTGCTTTCCCCTATTGAATCCGGGTTGTTCGAGATCAAGATAGACCGATATCATCCAGATCGCACAAGATATGTCCACGTCGGTTGCCCGAGAAGCAAAGGTGGTGCACCATATGTTCTTCCTGTGAGGTTCCTAATTGCCTGCAAGAATGGACACTTAGATGATTTTCCGTGGGTTGAGTATGTCCATAAAGGAAGAGTCTGCCCGAGACCTTTGCTACGTTTGAGAGAGTTTGGGGTGTCTGGCGATGCATCAGACATTGAGGTTCACTGCGAGACCTGCGCTTCTTCTCGTCGTATGGGCGATGCATTCGGACCAGATGCTTTCAGTAAGTGTCGCGCAAGGCGTCCACATCTCAGAGACTTCGAAACGAAGGAATGTAGCGAGCCAGCCAAGACAATTCTTCTGGGAGCATCGAACAGTTGGTTTCCCATTACTTTGTCAGCGTTGTCGATACCGTCGTCTTCCAACAAACTTACTCAACTAGTAGATGATAGTTGGGCATTGCTGGGAACAGTGCCAAATTTGGATTCTGTTAAGTGGGCTCGCGACACGGGGGGGCTTCCAGGTTTTACTGACTTCTCTATCGACGATATATGGTCTGCTATACAAATGAAAAGAAGTGCGCCACTGAGCGAAGCGAACGCAGAACCGATAGATCTAAAGAGTCCTGAGTGGGATGTACTAAGCAACCCGGAATCAGCACCCAATTCAGACGATTTCCGGCTTACCAAAACCCAAACGCCAGAAGGTTTTGAGAACCTAATTTCGCAGGTTGTGCTTGTGGAACGATTACGAGAAGTGCGGTCACTAGTAGGCTTTACACGGGTTGAATCGCCTCCGGACTGCTCAGAGGCGTTCAATTTGGAAAATATCAAACGAGCACCGCTGGCCCGCAAGGCTATCGAATGGGTTCCTGCCGTTGAAGTCAGAGGTGAGGGGATATTTATCCAGTTCCGAGAATCAAGCATCGCCGAGTGGTGCAGTGGAGATCAGGTAGCTTCTCGCGAACGCGAGTTCTACGAGGCACATCGCGAATGGCGAAGAGTTCGCCATATAGAACCTGACACCAATGGTTTTCCGGGAATAAGATATGTTCTTCTCCATTCATTTGCTCACGCGATTATGAGGCAATTCGCATTGGAGTGTGGCTATACATCCGCCAGCGTCCGTGAACGCATCTACTCCGCCGAACCAGAGTCACCCGGTGAAGCTATGGCCGGCGTGCTTCTGTATACAGCTGCTCCCGATAGTGAAGGTACACTAGGTGGTCTTGTCAGTCTCGGGCATCCTGAAAAGCTTCGTCGGCACATAAGTCAGGCCTTAGAGCAGATCAGAATATGCGCATCGGATCCTTTGTGTTCTGAGCATACCCCGTCTAGCGACGGATTTACACTTCATGGGGCCGTGTGCCACGCATGCTTATTCTCTCCAGAAACCGCTTGCGAACGTGGAAACCGCTATCTGGATCGCAGCGTATTGATTCGGACCTATGAATCTGGTTTGCCTGCATTCTTCGACTCAGTAGTAGGCCCAGAATGACAAACGAAGAACTAAGCATTCTTAAACGTATTACTGCGATCACAAGAGAAGTGCCAGAGCCGGTATTGGAGGCACTGATAAAGTCTCTTCAAAACTCTGGTGTCAAGCCGACAAAATCCGAAATCAAACTAATTAGTAGTCAGATCATTCAGCCAAGCGTAAGAGCACTCGTGTTGGATCTGTTTCACGAATGGAGGGAGAATAATTACAATCCTGATTCGGAAGCATTAGCCTGGGCATTGAAATCTGCTTGCTATGCCGATAGATCTCGCAGAGAATCTCAAAAGCTGGAATTGGTTTGGACAGGCCCAACCACACTTCAATCTAACCTGCGAAGAACTGATCAAGTTCTTTTGAACCTCATTGATGATGCTCAAGAATCGCTGATCATAATCACTTTTGCGGCCTATAAGATCCCTGATGTATCGGCTGGGCTAGTTCGCGCTGCCGAGCGTGGCGTTCACATTGTGTTGATTCTGGAGTCTGCTGAGGTTAGCATCGGCAAAGTTGCTCACGAAGCTTTGGCAGCTTTAGGCGGTGCTGTAGCGCAATTATCTGAAGTATACGTGTGGCCAATTGCCAGGAGACCAAAGGACAAGAATGGGCACCATGGCTCGCTACATGTGAAGTGCGCTATCGCCGATGAGTCTATAACTCTAATTTCCAGCGCGAATTTGACTGAATACGCATTGAATCTGAACATGGAGCTCGGCACGATGATTCGCGGCGGGTCGTTACCGAGGCAAGCGGCTGCTCACATTAGGTCACTTATAGAGAATGGCACGCTTATGCGAATTGCAGACAACTGAGTGTCGGCGCGATTTGTTTGTCAAAGAGATCTGATACTTAGTTTCATATAAGAAAACTGTGATGGAGGTAACCACAAAATGCAAGCAAAAATAGAAAACAACGAATTAGTAATCCGCATATCACTAGAAAAACCGAAACCCTCCGGTTCCGGCAAGACCTTGATAGTCGCCAGCACGGGCGGCAATACCCAGACCGATGTTATGGTGGACGGCAAGCCTGTTTTTGTGGGATTAAATGCTTATATTAAGAAGTGAATTTGCTTGACTGCATTCACCGCGCTGCTGTGGTATAATCGAGAGTCAGGGAGGAAGTGACAACGCCTCTGAGGGCTGCGAGACGCTTCATCCAAGCATACAATACGATTCCAGCTAACCTGATGGTAAACAGCAGCCTCATCATTTGTGTCAGTGCCAGACGCCGAACGTCGCAATAAATCCGGCGAGGCACCTGTGCTACGCCTTTCGGCACACAAGCGCGATGTTGACGAACGTGGGCGCGGACAAACGCATTCAAGGACTGTTGCTTGCCTGGCATAACTATGCACGAATTGGGCGTTTTGTACTCAGTCGCGGTAGGGACCGAAGTCACCCTCAGCCCCCCGCACAGATCCCAGCGTGCAAGACTATTGCACTGGGCTCCTGCCTCAGGTAGTGACGCGCAGACGATGTTCAGGATAAGGATGCAGGATTTTCGGATAGGGAAGCCA
>JAPLCU010000019.1 GCA_026392045.1 Armatimonadota bacterium | reverse complement strand
GTAATTCCCGCAAGACTGAACTCTCTCGTGTTATCACTAAATTCGACACTCAATCGTAATTTCGTGTAAAATCAGCTTATCTTGTAAGATTCCCAGTGGCAACAGCATCATGTACTATGTAAGCCGGAGATCGCCGTAAGGTAGGTTCTTATTGATTCCAGACGAAGAGATTATCGAGCGCGTGCTGCGCGGCAGATCAGAGGATTACCGCGATCTGATGCTGAGGCATCAGGGCGATCTATACCGTTTGGCCTACCAGATGCTGGGCAGGCGCGAGGAAGCTGAGGATGTTTTGCAGGAAGCATTTTTGCAGGCATATAGAAAACTGGCGGAATGCCGTGAACGAAGCAAGTTCGGGGGATGGGTCCGGCGAATCATCGTAAATATCTGTTTGCGGAGGCCGGTTAGGGAATTGCCGAGCGATGAACTTGACGATCTCAGCTCATCATCAAAGCAGCCGGACGACAATCCGGTGCTCAACGAAGTGCTCAGCAGGGCGGGTTTTCAGGAGATTCAGGAAGCAGTTGCAGGGCTGCCGCCTGATTATCGGACGATTATTGCTCTTCGATATGGCGAGGAGCTCGATTTGAAAGAAATCGCAGAGATTCTTGACGAGCAGCCGGGAGCGATATACACGCGCCTGCATCGAGCCAGGCAAATGCTTGCAAAGAAGCTGGAGGAGGCCAAATATGAGATGTTCTGACATAGACCTGCTTCGATACGCTGAAAATGGGATTGGCGGCTGGAAAGCGCTGTTGATCCGCGCGCACATCGCCCGATGCGAGGATTGCAGAAATCGATTGGCCAATATCCAGTCCGCAAAAGCCAACCTGACAAGGGCATTGCAGCAGGATTTGGACATTCCCAATGTAGTCGATTCGGTTATGGCAATGATCAAGCTGGAGCCGATTCCGTCTGCAAGACTACCCAGAAAAGCTATGGCTTTTCGTGTCGCTGCAGTTTCTGTTGTGGCTATAATTACTATTGCCATCTTTGCGCTGAACTGGCCGATAATCAGGAATGCGCCCGATAAGATCGTCGTAAAAGCGCCTAAATACATTATTTTGCCGCATGCGCCGAAGCCAAATATGCCAGAAATAGTGGTTCACAAGCCTGATTTACCGCGTGAGAAGCGTGGACCGGCTGCGCGGCTCCATTCTGGGAAGATCCGAGTTCAAGTGCAGATCGTAAAGCGCCCAATCATGCCTGAGCCTTGTGTGGCTGAAAGTGCAAACACCGATAATTCAGCGTCCAAAGAACAATACTGCTGCGTTGTTGTTGTTACCAGAACGCCTACTCCGCAAACAATTATAGATGTAGAATCAAGAAATCAAATTACCGGCGCCGTCACCAATTACCGTAAGATTATAGATGAAGATGGGCAAGAACAAGTTACCGAATCGCCCGACAATACCAATTTGGAGGATAAACGGATATGAAAACAAAGTATATGAAGACACTGGCAATCGCAATTGGAATAGTAATCTTGGCAGTTTCTGTCCAAGCGCAAGACAATCTGAAAAGTGTTCCATCAACCGCGCCTGCGCCGCAATCAGCTAGCGCGAAAGTATCCAAGCAGACGATAAACATCGGCGGATCCAATCGGTATCCAGGATCGCCTCAACTGAGCGACAATTCCCCAATGGAACTAGCGTTGAGTGAAATATTCCGTCAAGCTAGAGCGGAATACTATGTCTCGCCTGCCGCAACACAAATCATTAAACCTTTGAATGTTACACTAAATATCCAGAATGCATCGCTTGAGGACGCGCTTAAAGCCGTGTTGAAAGATATTGCCTGCTTCACTGTTCGTGAAGATGGGCTTTATGTTATCGTGACTCCCAGTGAGTATGAAGATAAAGCAAAACTAGCGCAGTTAGTGAAATCGGCCAAACAATCACGCGGTGGTTATGGTGGTTATGGTGGTTATGGTGGTGGCGAGGTGCCTGATCGCCCTGAGGTGCCTGATCGCCCTGCAGTAACACCCGGAACCCCTGTCACGCTCGAAATCCCGGCAATGGCTGTCGAAGATGCATACAAAGCCCTAATTACTGCCACTGGCGGTGATGATCCTTTGAAATGGAAATTTAGCGACAGTTTGGGCAAGACTATAATGCCTGGCGCAAAATTCAGCTTGTTTCCGCTAAGAATGGCCGCCGAGATGGTTGTTGCCGCTGCCGGGCTGAAGCCTCCAACAGGCGAAGACGGTATTATCAAAGACCAAGGCACAGCCAGCTTCGCGTCCGTTTTTCACTACACCACTCCATCATTACAGGCCATCCCGATGATTGGAACGTATAAAGGCTCGGATGGTGTTTGGAAATATACCGTTATAACTGCCGGGGCCGGAGGAATGCAATATGGACAATATGACGCCGAGTTAATTAGTTCGCTGCTCAAAACAGCGGGCGTCAACTACTCCATTGGTAACCGCTCATCGAAATCGACAAGCTCCAGATTGGTAACTGTGCGCCTGGTAGACATGACTCTAACCGAGGCGCTCGAGGCCATAATCAATCCTGTTGGGTTGGCCTATACACTGAAAGGCAACTTGTTCATCATCAAAGAGGCAGTCGCTACACCAGGTCCCAAAGCTTCGGCAAGTCCCAAAAAGAGCGCAGCAACACCTGCGCCTAAGAAACTCATTCTGGAATCCGAGCCTCGGTCAGCTCCGCCAAGCTCCAATGAAAACACGAACACCGGTGGGCCTTATGGCGGATCATACGGGGGTGGGCGTTCGTGGTAGGTTCTATGCTTCGGGACTGTTTTTCGTCCCGAAGCACGCCTGATAATTGACAAAAAGCGTGCTCAAGCATACAAACATATTAGATTTAGGGAGGAATAAGTTATGTTAAAGCAAATCGGGATTTTGTCGATCTCGGTAATGCTGCTTTTGGTTCTTTGCTGTGCTGCGTTAGCTCGCATGGGATCATCGTTTCAGCTTGAGAATGATGCCCCCAAAGGGGATGTTATTTGCACGGGCCGCGTAACAGGTAGTGTGGCTGGCGCTGCTGATAGCAAGGGGTATGCGGATTTCCAGATGACATTTCGAGTAGGGCGGATCATTTAAGGAGAGGTTCAGCCTGGCTCCGATCTTAAAGTCCTGTATCATGATTTGGCAAGAATGCCTATGCCTCCAATTCCGCCGGGCTATGTGCTTGCCGTTCTTAAGAAAGAAGGCAATAATTATATAGCTGTGAATTACATCTACAGCGCAATACAAGTTGCAGGTCGTCGCTTGCTATTGCATTAATGCACGCAAGCATCAGCATCGTGCCAACGACCAACATCATGAAACCGTTTTTCATTTAGCGTCTCCTTGTGCGTTTGTGAGGTAAATCCGAGTCACTTGAACCAATTTCACAATGAAACAGCATTCGCGCCCGCCACCTCTACTACAGTAGTACTTATCTAAAGCTAGTTTACTTCCTCCTAGCAGCCTCCGGATAAAGTCTGCTAATCAGGCGGATTATGCTTCGCGGGCTCCCTTTTCGCCCCGAAGCACACTTGAGAACCTCACCCTTCGGGACGAAAAACAGTCCCGAAGTATATCTTTGTGACTTTATCCGTGCCCTGCTAGTTACTCGATTTATTCTTACAGCTTTGCAACTTTTTATGCGGTGCGGTAATCCCTGCGCTAGCAATTAAAATTCAAAAAGACTGCACCGCTCTGCAATTTCTTGCTAGAGCGGTGCAGCCTTATGTATCAGTGTTACCTAAGGTAACTAGTTGTTATTACGGAAGATTCTGGTAGAGAACGACATCGCCGCCCTCTCGCCACAGAATACCGCTGACCGCGACAACACCCGCGCCTAAAGCAGGGTTGATGACAGTGATCGGAGCGCCATAGCCATCATCAATCGTAGCGCCGGCAACTAATCCCCAAACCTTCACAAGGTTGGTCCGTAGTTTAGCATCGGTCTTAGCAGTTTTATTGTTTGCACCAACAGCCTTGATCACGCTGCCGCCGGTTGTGGTGGTAACAGGATTGCTGCCAATGGTGATTGTATACTGACCGTAGCCATCAACAGTTACGATACCGATCAGGTCAGTAATGTAAGCGCCAGCTGTAACGACAGCAGTTCCCACTACCTTGATGCAGCCCTTGTAGGACTGTTCGCCAACAAAGAATAGGCCACTGTTTTTGCAGGTAACTGTAACGGTACCCGTCAGTTTGACAGTCTCGCCAGTGCCAGCCTTAAGCTTGAGAGCAGCCAAGTTGGCAACAGGCGTCGAAGTCGACCCGATACCACCGCCAGTATGAGTCCCGGAGTTCGGAGAGCCGATGGTGTTTCCGGCCAAGTCCTGCGCGCTGGCAACAGTGATAGTGATGTCACCGCCGTCTACCATCTCGCCGGCGGTCCACGTGAGCCGGTATTTGTTCCCGCTCACAAGAGCCACGCTATTAGGATTGTTAGCCAGCGTGCCTTTGCCGGTGCCCGATACAGTGTAGTTGCCAGCAGTAGTGACCCCAGTTCCCATAGCCTCGCTGAAGGTCACGTCCACGGTCAGACCGGTCTGCACAAGCACTGTCGACACCGTCGGAGCGGTCTTGTCGATGATGTAAGTCTCGCCGCTGGTGTAGTTAGCCGTGATATCGTTGCCAGCCACGTCGTTGATGGTGGCCGTGCCCATTACATCAAGGCGCAGAGTGCCATTGCCGCTAGTCCCAGTATTGACCGTCACGTCAAATGCGGCGGCGGTGCCAGTCGTCGGGGTGACGCTGGTAATGCTCTCACCGGTGATCGTAGCGCTAACGTCTACCAGGGTGAAGTCCGCATTAGACACGGTTGTGGCATTGATTGTCTCGTTGAAGGTCACTGTCCAGACCACCGAAGCGCCGTTATAATACTGCCCAAGCGGCGTCTTGCGGACAATGCTCAATACCGTCGGAGCCGTAGTGTCGATCACAATGGCCTTGCTGCCGCCCAGCGAGTTCGCTGTATACAGAGTCGGCAAGGTCAGGGTTGCGTTGTTGAGAACAGCGTCCCTGATGGTGGCCGTCCCCGTCAGCGTTAATGCCGAGGTGCTCAGATACTCCAGATCAAGTGAGGCGTCCCCGGCTTGTACCGTGTAGTTGAATAGTAACACGGCAGTTCCACTGCCGCTGGTGTAAGCAACCTGACGGTCCGTATCGCCCGTCTCCAACTGAATCTGAGCAACGCCGGTGCCGGCTGCGTAAGTCACATTTTCGCTGAATGTTACGCGAACGTCAACCACCTGCCCCGCTTTGTAACTGCCGTTTGCCAGATTGCTGGTCACGCTCAATACCGTCGGAGCGATCCCGTCGATCACAATGGCCTTGCTGCCGCCCAGCGAGGCCGGTGTATACAGAGTCGGCAAGGTCAGGGTTGCGTTGTTGCCGGCGGTGTCCTTGATGCTGGCCGTCCCCGTCAGCGTTAATGCCGAGGTGCTCAGATACTCCAGATCAAGTGAGGCGTCCCCGGCTTGTACCGTATAGTTGAATATTAACACGGCGGCTCCACTGCCGCTGCTGTAAGCAACCTGACGATCCGTAGCGCCCGTCTCCAACTGAATCTGAGCAACGCCGGTGCCAGCTACATAAGTCACAGCTTCGCTGAACGTTACGCGAACGTCAACCACCTGCCCCACTTTGTAACTGCCGTTTGCCAGATTGCTGGTCACGCTCAATACCGTCGGAGCCGTGTTGTCAATCGTGTAGGTGGTCTGCCCCGTGGCGGGGCTGTTAGGGTTGCCCTCCATGTCAGTGGCGGAAATGCTCACCGTCGCGGCGGCGCTGCCCGCCGGGACATCCCATGTGTATGTCCAGACAAGGTTGGTCGACCTGTTCATCGCTGCGGCGGTGACTCCGCCATTAGTAATGGTGATCGTCGGCGGGGTCGTCTCGTTGATCCCGTTGGCCTCCGTGAAGGTCGCGGTGATGATCACCGTATCCGCGTCGCGCACAAAGGCGTCCGGATGATCGTCGGTGAGGACCACCGTCGGCTTGACATTGTCGACAATATAGGAAGTCTTCCCGGTTGCGGGAGTATTGAGGTTGCCCGCCAGGTCAGTGGCGGAAATGCTCACCGTTGCGGGAGTGGGAGTAGTCGTCGGGACGTTCCATGTATACGTCCAAATCAGGTTGGAAGTCTTTGTCATCACTACTGAGGTGACTCCGCCATTATTAATGCTGATCTTCGGCGGGGTCGTCTCATTGATCCCGTTGGCTTCCGTGAATGTCGCGGTGATGATTACCGTGTTCGCGTCGCACACGATGTTGTCTGGATGATCGTCGGAGAGGACCACCGTCGGAGCGATCCCGCTACCGACTCCATTCTTGGAGTTCGTCGCGCCGATTGGGTTTCCGGCCAAGTCCTGCACATTGGCAACAGTAATAGTGATTACACCGGCAATTTTCATCTCGCTCGGCGCAAGCCAAGTTAGGGTGTAGGTATTGCCCGTCTTCAGTACCACGCTGTCAGGATTGTCCGCCAGCGTGCCTTTGCCGGCGCCCGATACAGTGTAGTTGCCTGCCGTGAGGACTCCTCCAGCCGCTGCCATAGCCTCGGTAAACGTCACATCCACGGTCAGACCGGTCTGCACAGTCACAGTCGACACCGCAGGAGGCGTCCCAATACCACCGCCAATATGAGTGCCGGAGTTCGGCCAGCCAATTGTGTATAATCCGACCAAGCTCTGCACGTTGGCGACAGTGATCTTGATGTCACCGCCATTTACCATCTCGCCAGCGGTCCACGTGAGCCGGTACTTGTTCCCGCTCACAAGGGCCACGCTGGTAGGGTTGCTCGCCAGCGTGCCTTTGCCGGTACCCGATAAAGTGTAGTTGCCAGCCGTAGTGACCCCAGCAGTTACCATTGCCTCGCTGAATGTCACGTCCACAGTCAGACCAGTCTGCACAGCCACTGTCGACACCGTCGGCGCTGGATTCAGGCTGCCCATGCGTAATGTTGCAGAGTACGAGTTCCACGTTCCCGTGTCGTAGTCTGAGGTATCGAGCACTTTCAGGGTCCATGTGCCCGCTGGGTTCTCACCCCAGAATGCGTTGGTGCTGAATGTCCAATTGATGTTAGCTCCGCTATCGTTCGCGTAACTTCGCATCAGCCGACTTGTAGTGCCGCTCGGCGAAGTCAGAACAGCTTCTAGATCGCCACGCCACGTGTGGGTAATGTTCAGCGTGACGAGCACTTCCTCCAAAGGAGTCGTGGAAGCGATATTGAATGTCCTAGATACCCCAGCGGGATCATTGTCCGGGATGGGTGCGGCAACATTAATCGTGCCGGTGCTCACCGTTGTAAGGGCTGTAACACCAGTATACAGCACGGCAGCCTGAGTAAGCGCATCGGCGTTAACGAGGCCAAAGCCGTAGTTTTGGTTGAACTTGTATCCAGCTCCGTTGGTTTTCCATCCGCCACCGCTCTCTGTGGTGGTGTCAGTCGGATCCACAACGTCGCTAGTCCGAACAAGTAGGTGCTTAGCGAAGCGGACATTTAGATTAGGCTGCACCTGCTTGACCAACGCCATTACGCCCGCAACCAGAGGAGCACATGAGGATGTACCGAAGGCGCTGGTGTAATCCGTATTTGGGAACGAGTCTACAGAGTCATTGTACCCGAAGGCCGCTGTAGTAAGGTCAGTGGTGGTGATCCCAAACTGACCCGAAGATGACGAAGGAGCAGTGACAAAGACGTTTGCCCCGAAACAACTGAATGAGGAGAATATACCATTGCTGCCCATTCCCGCCACGGTAATAGCATCCGGGCTGTTCTGGAGGTCCTTCTTGTTGGAGTCCTGTCCAATTGAACCCCTCTCGTTTCCCGCCGCGAACACGTGAATCGTGCCCGCTGCGGCGGATGTGGCCAGGGCTGTCTCCTCATCCGCTGTCAGAACGTACGGGGTTGTGGCTGCATAGCTGTGATTTTTGATCTTGATGTTGGTATTGCTCCCGCTGCTGTGATAGAGGGTAGCATCGCGGCGCGTCTCCATTGTCGAGTTTACCCGCAGCCCCGCAAAACCCGCGTTTGGAGCAGCGCCGGTGACCCCGATACCGTTTCCACCGCGCGCAGCGGCAACCCCCGCAGCGGCGGTACCATGTATGTCCACAGGGTCGACAAGACTGGGACTGGGATTAGCGTCATTGCCAATGAAGTCCCAGCTATCCGCAGCTATGTAGTTGCCAGAAAGGTCCGGGTGCGTAATCTCAAAGCCATCATCGATTATGCCTATCGTAACCCCTGTCCCAATGATGCCGCGGTTCCACGCGCCCTGCACTCGCGCATCAAGTCCCGAATCATACTCGTTGATCAAGTGCCATTGACCTGGCCAGCCCTCTGAAGGGGTGTCGCGGTGGAAATAGGGGTCGTTGGGAACGAAAGCGATCATAATGGCCTTGCTGCCGCCCAGCGAGTTCGCTGTATTCAGAGCTGGCAAGGTCAGGGTGGCGTTGGTGGTGCCGTTCTTAATGGTAGCCGTCCCCGTCAGCGTTAATGCCGAGGCGCTCAGATACTCCAGATCAGGTGAGGTGTCCGTGGCCTGCACTGTGTAATTGAATACTAACTCGGCAGTTCCAGTGCCGCTGCTGTACGCGACCTGACGGTCCGTAATGCCCGTCTCCAACTGAATCTGAGCAACACCAGTGCCGGCTAAGTATGTCACAGGTAAGCTGAATGTTACGCGTACATCAACCACCTGCCCCACTGTGTAACTGCCGTTCGCCAGATTGCTGGTCACACTCGTTACAGTTGTAACTGCGGACAGCGCAGGCACTGTCAAAAGAATAAGGACAATTGACAAGGCAAAAGATAACCTGAGTCCGCGCGCGAGATTGCGTTTTGCGGAACTATGAAGCGGTGCGAGAACTACATTCGTGTTTAACATTATTTTCTCTCCTTTGGTGCAATTGGGAAGTTTGTGGATGAACACTATTGCTCATACGCACATAACTAGCACAAGCTATAACTGCATTATTGGTTATAATTTGGATTTTGTCAAGCCCGCAACGAAGTTTTTTTTTGGGAACTGTAGGCAATTGAGCGTGAGGCCACTTATAACCTGGTATTATTACCAGGTTTTTTGTGCGCGCTGCCGCCGTCACAAACCAACCCCAGCGGGTAAGAAACATTGGGGTCAGCATTCTCGCGAACTGTGGCGCTGTGGGCCGACCAGCGGAATAGTCTAGGTGTTAATGGAAGAAGTTGCCTAGCTTTTCGCCCATTCCCAACTCACGGGTGATGCGATCTACTTCCGTCACTGACATCATGATGGTATAATGTGAATGTAGCCACAAACGTCGGCACAGGAGAGTTGAATCATGGTAAGAACCCAGCTTCAGATAGATGAGAATACATACGAGGCTCTGCGAGAAACTGCACATAAGCAGAAACGGTCTATGTCGGCTGTAGTAAGGGAGATTTTGAGGGAGCGCTTGGTCAAGGGTGAGGAGCCGCTAGAACCGATTACCAGGAAATATAGTTTCATCGGCTCCGGTTCGTCCAAGGAACACGATATCTCGGTGCGGCACGACGATTATCTTGCGGAGGATTTCGGCTGATTACAGCTCATCCGATCTGAGTTTCGTGGACGTGGTAAGTTTTCTTGTAATGCGCGCAAGTGGCATCACCAACTTCATCGGTTTCGATAAACACTTCACAGAGGCTGGATTTACGCAGTACTGCTCAAAGGACTCCTAATTGATATGCTTAGGTGTTAGGTGTTTTGGGATTTGAGTGGAGCCGCAGGCGGAACGGAAATCCCGAAACGAACCTGCCAATATGTTTGCCGGAGCGTTAAGGTAAGTTATTTTCCTATGCAGAACTCGGAGAAAATGCGGTCCAGAAGGTCCTCGGTAGCGGTCTCGCCTGTTATCAAGCCGAGGGAATTGCGCGCAGCGGTAAGATCGACACTCAGGAGGTCGATCATCTCTGAACTAGCTGTGGTAGCAAGCGCATGATTAAGACTATCACTCGCCGACTGAAGCGACTGCCTGTGCCGGATGTTGCTGACAATCACACTTTCGCCTGCGTTCGCGGCGGCCATCGATGCGATCTCTCGTTCCAATTGCTCTATGCCAATATTGAAAGCGGCGCTGGCGCAGACAACTCTCCCCCCCTGCCCCAATTCACGCAGGCATTCATCAATAAGCTTTTCATGGAAGCCATCGGGCACAAGGTCGATTTTGTTCAATACGACAATAATCGGGGTGTTTTCTGTCAGTTTTGGGATTCCCATATCTGTTTCTTCGCCCCACGTCGAAGCGTCGAGAACCATCAGCGCCAAATCTGCAGTTTCTATAGTCTTATGGGCGAGTTCCACGCCAATACGTTCCAGTTCATCATCGGTTGCGCGAAGCCCGGCGGTATCAATGGCTACGATTGGGATGCCTTCTATTTCAAGGCTCTCTTCGATGGTGTCGCGGGTGGTGCCAGGGATAGGAGTTACAATGGCCCTGGCGTGCCGTAGAAGCGCGTTAAGGAGGCTGGATTTACCCACATTCACCTTGCCGGCGATAACCACCCGCAGGCCCTCGCGAAATATCCTGCCCTTGCCAAACGACGCCAGCAGATTATCGGTAGATTCCCGCGCCCCTTCGATCTCGCTCTTCACCCAGTCAGGATCGGGCTCGTGGACGTCTTCGGGGAAATCAATTGCCGCCTCAATAGCAGCAATAACGCCCAGTATCCTATCGCTGATTTGCTTCACTCGCTTAGACAAATCACCATCCAACTGCCGCAGAGCTACCCTGCGAGCGCCGTCAGTGCGGGCGCGAATCAAGTCATTAACCGCTTCTGCCTGGGCGAGGTCTAATTTGCCATTGAGGAATGCGCGTTTGGTAAACTCTCCCGGCTCCGCGAGCCTTGCGCCGAATTCCAACACAGCAGAAAGCGCTGCTTTTAGAACGGCCATGCTGCCATGGCAGGAAAACTCGGCCACATCTTCGCCAGTGTAGCTATGGGGCGCGCGAAAGACCGTCAGCACGACATCATCTATCGGCTCGTCATCACTCGTCCTTCGACGGAGCTCAGGATGTACCCTTCGACGGAGCTCAGGATGTACCCTTCGACGGAGCTCAGGATGCCCCAGGATGCTCGGACGAACGAGGGAGCCATGGTGGGCGGTGTGCGTGGGATAATCAATCGCGCTCTTCTTTGCGGGACGAAACATCTTGGCGGCTACAGCAAGCGCGGACGGCCCGCTCACTCGAATCACACCGATTCCGGCGGAACCGATTGGGGTTGCAATGGCTGCTATAGTGTCTTGGGATTCTTGAAATCGGTAGTCTATGGTCAATAGTCCTTAGTCTTGCTAATGCGGGCGGATCATCCCGATTAAATCGGGACGCCCGAACAAGTGTCAGAACGGGCTGGATTGCAAATCCAGCCCGAACAAATTTTGCAGCCCGAACACTTCTTGTTGCCCGAACACTTCTTGCCGCCAACCGTAACTTTTATCTACTTCCTGGGTGAAATAACTACGTGGCGGTCGTCGCCCATGCCCTCGCTGTATGTGTAAACATCCAGGTCATCGGCAAGCGACATATGCACGATTCGGCGGTCGCGTGCAGACTGCGGTTCTAATACTGCCTCTTTGCCTTCCGCTCTTACCGCGTCAGCATACTCTTGAGCCTTTTGCTCAATCATCTCCTGATGCCTTGCTCTATAATGCTGCGCATCGAGAATCACTCTGCGCCTGCTCTCATTGCCTCTATTCATGATCAGGCCTACGAGGTACTGCAGCGCGTCCAATGTCTGCCCTTGTCTGCCGATGAGAATGGCTACATCTGCGCCAACAATATCCATATTGATTTCTTCGGGATCAGCGGACTTTAGCTCGACCTTTGCATCGATACCCATAGCCTTTACTATGTCGCCAACAATCTTCAGCGCGGAATCGACAAATGCGTCTCCATTGGCCGCGATGGGCTCTTCTTCGACTATATCTTCTATATGCACGTCGTCTAAGTCCTCCGATATTATCTGGGCAGGCGCCGGTTCCGAACCCGGCACATAGCCTTCTTTCACGTGCGCCTTTATTGTAGTAGGAATCTGACCGAGCCCGAGGAAGCGTTTGGCGCCTTCCTCGACTATCTCATATTCCACCCCATCCACGCTCACGCCGAGTTCACGCGCAGCAGCCTGCACGGCCTCTTCAAGTGTTCTTCCACTAGCCTCTATAACTTTCAATTGAAGCCTCCGCTATACAAGGCGGTCAGCGCCGCATTCGGCCCGACCGCATTATGAATCTATTTATCTTCGGCGACGTCTTCGTCCGCCCGCGCCGCCCTCGTCCGGCTTGGGAGCCTCGACTGGGGCATTGACAACGGCTGCCGCAGGTCTGTGCATAATCAAATACTGCTGACCAGTCTGCAGAATGTTTAGCACCAGCCAATAAAGCAGGAATGCAGATGGATAAGTTGCAAATATGAAACCGAACATCAGCGGCATCATAATAGCCATCATCTTCTGCTGGTCTGCCTGACTGGGATCCATCGTCGACATTTTCGTCGAGAAATACATGCTTATAAGATAAAGCACAACAAGAATCAGGTCAGGCTCAGCAAGGTTTTTGGCAGGTAAATAAACAATTCCACCCGTAAATGGTATATGAAGCGTTATCTGATGCCACAGATTGCTTTCGGTGATCCATGCGAAAGTTCCGTTCCGCAGTTGGAACTCATATTGTTGAATGGTGTAGAACAGCATCATAATAATCGGCATCTGAACCAGCAGCGGCAAGCAACTCGCGAACGGGTTGATCTTGTGCTCTTTGTAGAGCGCCATCGTCTTTTCGCCGATGACCTTCTGATCACCCTTGTATTTTGCTTGAATCTCTTTAATCAGCGGCGTAATTGTCTGCATCTCCTTCATAGACTTGAATTGAGCCTTTGTGAGAGGAGTTGTAGCAAGCTTGATGATCACCGTAAGCAGAATAATCGCAAACCAATAGCTGAAACCGTGCTTCTTACCTGTCAATCTAACAAGCGCATCTATAATTTTGTACAGAGTCTTGTGGGAGTTCTCCTTATCGAGTTTGATATCAATTTCGTGTTTCAGCTTCTTCGCATCGGCGACTATTGTCAAAACCTGGTCAACCTCGGTTTTGGTCAAAATCTTACCCAGTTCAGGAGAAGACTTATCATACTCATTCAGCAACTTCTTCAATGTATTGCGCGCATTATACACATTGAAAGCATCGGTATTCTCAGTAGTATTTTCAAGAATTGCAAGTTTGTAAAGGGCCTTTGCCGTCTGCGGCGTATTCGCGTAATCTGTGCTTACCGAAGTGTAGAGCTCTGCAGCTTTCTTATAGTTTTCTTTCTTATCGACCGTAGCCTTGGAAGCCTTGGCGGCGACGACGGCCTTGTCGGCGTCAGCAAGTAATTCGTCTGCCTTAGAAGCGAAACTCGCTGCCGAAAGACAGAAGATGATAATGAGCGCAAATGTAATCGCAATTGATTTGTTGAATTTGTTCATATTGGCAAATTTTGTAAACAGGCTCGATAGCTATTTGACCGGATCATTCCCGCCTTGAGCCCACGGGTGGCAGCGCGTAATCCTGCGCACACCCATCCATGTACCTTTAAGGCAACCGTATTTTTCGATTGCCTGTGCAGTATATTCCGAACATGTCGGAAGGTATCTGCAAGTTCTTGGCCAAAAGCGCCTGGAAACCTGTTGATAAACACCTCTTATTAGGAATAGGATAACCCGTTTTATCAATTTATTATTTACATTCTAAAACTGCAGTAACACTTCTTCTTGAATAACTTCGCCGCGTTAAAGGCTCTGATTAACCGCACCCAATTTGCGCAGTAACCCAGCCATTGCCGCCTGCAAATCTTCAAGGGATGCACACGACGCATTCTTCCTGGCAATTACTATAATATCGCAGCTGCCGGTAATCTGTGGAAGAAGATGTCTGATAGCCTCTCGCAGCAGCCGTTTGACCCGATTTCGGACGACCGCGCTGCCTATTTTTTTGCTCACCGAGAAGCCGACGCGCGAAGTTAGCCCTTTGCTTGGCAAAACGTACACAACAATAAGGTCCGTCGCGCTGGACCTCCCCTTGCCGTACACCCGCCCAAAAAGTGATCTTTGCCTCAGTCTATGTTCAGGAGCCAACATACTACCCAACCCCCTCAAAATGGGATAAGCGCGCCCCCGCGAGGGCGCGCAACCGCATAATCATCAAACGGTCAATTCCCAGCGTCCCTTGCCGCGTCTGGACTTCAAAATATTGCGTCCAGTGCGGCTCGACATTCGGCTCATAAAGCCGTGTACCCGCTTGCGCGGTTTGTTTTTGGGTTGGTATGTGCGTTTCATATTGTTAACTATACCCCCTAGCTTTAGCAATTATATCATAACCGAAGATATCAGGCAAGAGTTACGTTGAACATAGTCGAATTGAATCTGGGTGTGTCCCAAATACACGGCGTGAAAATGCAGTCACGGATACACGAAACAAAGGAAGCACAGAAACTGTTGAAAGTGGCGATTGGATTGAGATTACAACACCATCTGCGCCAATCAATTCTCTGACCGATCATCTTCCTTGATTCACAGATTTCGTGCTTCCGTGATTAATGTAGTTGATGGTCACAAATTTCGGACACACCCTGGAATCCGTTGTTATTCGGGACAGTGCGAAGATGTTGGAGAAGCGATTTTGTTCGACTGCGGCACAGAAATCACTAAGAAGCATAAATTGGCAAGCCGCTTCGAGGGCATCCATTTGCTTTATCAATCTTATAGATGTATGATCTGCTAGACTAATTTCCATTATGGTTGTTTTCTCGAATCTCACAATAACTAATTTGGATAAATTGATTCCATTTTGTTTAGAAATTGGTTTTCAGAATTGTCGAAACGCTGTTCAGAAATGAGGTGTTAATCGTGTATCAGACATTTATTTTACTTTGTAATGCTGTCATTGGAATCGCTTGTGTGGTGGCTGTTGTTCTCGTATTATCGCGATCGACGATTTTCATTGTATCACGCATGCTCCACAAATATGGCGGAGCCAGCACACAATCTGTGCCCAACATTCTGATAAGGATATCAGGAGGAGTTGGTTCCATCTGTGGCGTGCTGGCGGGCTGGCTGCTGTTCTCACAATTATATGATGCAGCTGGCGACCTTGGCCGGATTGTTGTCGCATTTGTGCACTCGATTATCTTTGGCGCTCCATTGGGAGCGCTTCTGGGCATCTGCGTAGCTATCTTTGTGAGGCAGTTCGTAAGGTGTCCCGCTGCGGAAGCAAGGATCGGAGCTGCATTCGGTATCATGGTTGCGCTAGTGGCCGGCTACCCTTTGCTACTGTTCATCCCGGAATTCGTTTACAACGACGTTTCCGGTGCTCGTGTAGCCGCGATGGCGCTTATATACATTGTCTTCCTGCTGGCAGGTTGGGGTGCGGGTTATGCCTACAGCAAACTTCTCAGCCGGGCTAGCAAGATACTATGTGTGGCAGTTGCCGTAGTTTTTTTGGCAGGTTTGGTAGTCACTTCAATATCCTCTCGTCGGGCGATCAGTGTACACACATCTTCTTTAACAGAGCTTTACGACAAAAATGACACTCAAGGCCTTTTGGATAAGGTGCGCAACCCCCGATTGTCGCTTCTAGCTGTCGGATACTATGTAATGCTGGCTCCTGAGAAAGCCCTGAGCAGCGAGAATCCCTCTATCAAACACTTAGCAGCAATCGAACTTGCAGACCGGAAAGACCCCAAGGCGCTGCCAGTGCTACTCGAATACCTCCACCAAGGGGACAAGGAAGCGACCAGGCACCTGAGCAAATATCGTGATATGCGAAGTGTGAATGCACTGGTCTCCGTGATAGAGCGATCCGCCAATCCACGCACTACCCAGCGAGCTCCAGATGACCTTGTCCAGGCTGCGGTCTATTCGCTAGGATGGATGGGCGACAAGTCTGCCGCCCCCGCAATAGAGGCTCTGCTGCTGCGCCGGCTAAAGAATGGCATGCGCGGAGGAGGCATTGAGCTTGAGGCGCTGGATGCTATCGCGCGTCTCGATCAAAAGCGAGCGGTCCCGTTGTTTATAGGAATATTGCACGACCAGCGGTGGCACAGTGACACGCGAAAAAAGGCAGCTTTGCTACTATCAAAGATGAAAGACCCTGAGGGGCGTCGGCTGGCAGCCCAATATCAGCAGCAATACCGGTAAACATGCGAACTCAGTTCTAAACTTCGAGATTCCCAGGAATGCGAGGTAGCATAATTATTGTTTCGTCTATTTGTCTGTCTTGATTAAACTATTTCAGCCAGCCCGAATCTGGGAGCGCCTTTTTGAGCGAGGAAATTTCATCGCGCAGCGCCGCGGCGCGTTCGAAATCCAGAGCCTTGGCAGATTTTTTCATCTCTCGCTCCATGTCGGTAATATAAGATAATAGATCATCCAGCGAGAGAATATCCGCAGATGTTATTCTCCCCGCTTTACCGGAAGGCCCAACCTCCTGGCTGGATTCAATTATGTCACGTATAGCTTTGGCAATGGTCGTGGGAGTAATGCCATTTTCCTCGTTATAGCGCTGCTGGACAACTCGGCGGCGGTTTGTTTCTTCTATTGCTCGCCGCATAGAATCTGTAACGCGATCCGCGTACATTATGACTTTACCACACACATTTCGGGCAGCGCGGCCAATTGTCTGCATCAGCGATCTTTCGTCACGTAGAAAGCCCTCTTTGTCGGCATCCAATATTGCGACCAATGAAACTTCCGGCAGGTCCAAACCTTCGCGCAGGAGGTTTATACCCACAACAACATCATGCACACCCAGGCGAAGATCGCGCAGAATCTCTGAGCGCTCCAACGTTTTTATCTCAGAATGCAGGTAGTTTACTTTAATACCAAGCTCGCGTAAATATTCGCTCAGAGCTTCAGACATTTTCTTGGTGAGCGTGGTTACAAGAACCCGCTCATTCTTTTCTGAGCGCATCTTGATCTCGTCTATGAGATCATCGACCTGGCCCTTGGTCGGCCTAACTTCAACCTCAGGGTCCAGAAGGCCGGTCGGGCGAATTAGTTGCTCAACTTTGCGCTCGCTGTGTTTGAGCTCAAATGGGCCAGGGGTCGCAGAGACGAACACGACCTGGTTGATGAGCTTCTCGAACTCAGCGAACTTCAGAGGCCGGTTATCAAGCGCCGACGGCAGCCTGAAACCGTAATCGACCAGCGTTTCCTTGCGCGAACGGTCGCCTGCATGCATGCCATGAAGCTGCGGGATAGTCTGGTGCGATTCGTCGAGAAACAGCAAAAAGTCGTCAGGGAAATACTCCACAAGCGTGTGCGGAGTGCTTCCCGCCGGGCGGCCATCAAGGATTCGCGAGTAATTTTCGATGCCGCTGCAATATCCGAGCTCACGCATCATCTCCATATCGAAACGTGTCCGCTGCTCAATGCGCTGCGCTTCCAAGTATCGGCCTTGCTTTTCATAGAACTTTATGCGTTCTTCAAGCTCGCTCTCGATTTCCTCCAGCGCAACCTCCATTTTTTCAGCGGGGGTAACGAAGTGACTGGCAGGATATATGGTGACAGCATGCAGGTTGGACATAATCTCCCCGGTCACGAAGTTCACAACCGATATCTTTTCAAGCTCGTCACCAAAAAACTCGGCTCGCGTGATAGCTTCCTCGTCCTTGGGCTGAATTTCGAGCACATCGCCGCGAACCCTGAATGTGCCTCGGCCGAGCGCAATGTCGTTTCGGGTGAATTGCATGTCGATCAGCCGCCGCAGCATTTCGTCGCGGTTGTAAGTTTCCCCCACCCTGAGCGCCAAAACAATTTTAGCGTAGTCTTCTTTTGATCCAAGGCCGAAAATGCAGCTTACGCTGGCAACCACAAGCACATCGCGCCTCTCAAGCACCGCCTGGGTGGCAGAATGACGCAATCTGTCGATTTCCTCGTTAACGCTGGAGTCTTTTTCTATATATGTGTCAGATTGGGGGATATAGGCTTCGGGGAGGTAATAATCGTAATAACTGTCGAAATTCTCAACCGCGTTATCAGGAAAAAACTCACGGAACTCCGCGCAGAGTTGGGCAGCCAGGGTCTTGTTGTGGGCGATGACGAGCGTTGGGCGCTGAATTGCCTCAACAACATTTGCCATCGTAAATGTCTTGCCCGACCCGGTAACGCCGAGCAATGTCTGGAACTTTTCGCCGGATTTGACCCCATCAACAAGCTGTTCAATGGCACGCGGCTGATCGCCGGTGGGCACGTAATCCGCCTTGATTCTGAATTGCGCCATAACTACCCCGCACGTTTGTTCGATGTCTCATGATAGAACGAATTGGGCGGATGGTCAAGGTGAAGGGAGGTTATGAGTTATGAGTTTTGAGTTTTGAGTTATGAATTATGAATTGGGAATTACGCTAGCCCGCATTATTCATGATATACGGTAGGCTTCGGCATCAGGATACCGAAGCAACCAAGGGAGGTTATGAGTTATGAGTTATGAGTTTTGAGTTATTAGTTATGAGTTATGAATTGGGATTGCACTAAAACTTCAGCGTGCTGAACTCCAGGCGGAAGCGGTTGATGGATTTCGACCAAATCAGCCGGGCCTGCTGACCGCTGATAAGTTTGGAAAGCGCCAACTCCAAATCTGTATATGCGAACTTCTGACCACTGTTGAAGTTCTGATAAGTCCCCAGAGCGCCAAGCCGCCATGTAGGCAGAATTGAATAGTTGAGCTCCCCAAAAGCGCTGGTGCTTTGATCGCTTAGACCTCGGGTGACATAAAGACGTGTGTCCCATTTATCCGATGGCCGCACATAGAAATCGGCGCTGAGCCTCTGCGAATTGAATGCGCCGGCGGAGTTTGCCCACGAATAGCTGTAGTTGAGTCCAAATTGGCCTATTCTGCCAAGCCCAAGGTAGTAACCAGCATTGCCGAACACTGAAGCCCCAGTGTTTCCCCCACCCCAATCCTGGCCAATTGTCAATGATGTATTCAAGCTGGAAGATCGGCCAAATTGCAGGGGTTTACCATAAAATTGCAGACCCAAACCAGTGCCAACCTTTTGGGAACTAGCATTCTGGCTTGTATACGATAGCCTGCTCGTTAATGCATAGGTAACAGCATTTCCGAAAATCGTCTTAGGATTTGATTGAAGGTACAAGCTGCTCGAATACCTGTCATCGGCGTTTTGCAGCATACTGCCTCTGAGGCTGGTCGATAGCACAAAATCCTTGAATGATTTTCTGTAATCAAGATTGCCATAGATGTTCTTGTGTGATGGATAGTCAAAGAACGCATACACCTGTGAGTTATCGTTCAACTCAGTGCGGTGGTGCCATCGTGCGCCCCAGTCTCTTGAAGTTATTCTGTTGAGAGTAAAGGTGCCATCAGTGGAAGCGCCGTAGTTGTAATCTTGCTCTATATCCGCCTGCCAACCGGAAACCCCGGAAGAATAACCCCATTGAGTCGGTTCGGAGTGCTTGATCCTTAATGCGCCGGTGCCATGAGCGCTGAGCGAGTAGTATAGAGGAAGATCAAGCCGCAACCCAGCGGTGCCGTATGTGAGCATGCGATCTATACCTGCTGTGCGATTTCCCAAAGGCACAACGTGAAGAGGCACACTCAGCAGTTTCTCACCATCCATATAGAAAGTGGCCCGCTTAATCTTGACTTCCTCACCGGGCTTGATAAGAAGGCTGCGGGCAACAATGAATAGGTCACCCGCTGATACCGGAGAAAACTCAAATTTGATACCTTCCTTGGGATCCGTATCCGGCGTAATGAAAAAATCGGCGCCTCTGATCAGCATTCGCTTCGCTCCGTCGTCTGCCGGGGTGAACATTACTCCGCTCAGGTTATTGAGGTTAAGATAGAGCGCACTCGCCATCATCTTTTTCTCGCCTCGCGTAATGCTTATAGCATCCCCGCCCATCTTTCCGACAGCGCGAAGTATATTTGTTTTAAGGTCAATCTGAGCCTGCTCAGCTTCGATTGTGAGACCACGCGTGTATATGCGCACTCCCCCGGCGGCGTCCACCAATGATGAGTCGACGCAATAGCCCAGATGTCGGTCGGATTCCACGGAGATAAACGACTCATCGAAGAGTTCCGTGCCGGGTTCCAGGAAATCTACATCCATCTTGGCGACCGCTGCTTTACTGGTCACCACTGCGGATACGATTGCAGTCCCCATTGTATTTCCACTTTGCAGGCGAACACGGGCCACACCCGCTTCGCTTCTAGCATTTCGCTCGATGATGCCGAGGTTGCTGGTAAACTCGACCAATGTGCCATCGGGCGCAGATCGGCCTAAGCTATCAAAGACCTCGGCGGTGATGGTCGTGGAGCTATAAGAATCAGCCACAATCGCCTGCGGATGTGCCCTTAGCACAACAGAATAACGGTCTATCTCTGCCTGGGTCGATAACGAGCAATATATAAAAAATACCGTGGATATGAGAGCGATTAGTCTTTGCATAGAAATATGATACATCCGAGTTAGTTTCCAGGTCAAACAGCCGAGCCACATTGTTTGATGAATTTTGCTGGAATGCTTCGCGTGCTGCGCGGAATGAGGATTTCTGACTTCTCCTTGGCTGTTTTATAGGCGCTTTTGAAAGCCTCTTTGATTTCGGGCGGGGTTTTTGGGTCGGCGATATCGCGGCCATAGGATATTACTCCTACTTTTACGCCATCTATGCTTTTGATTATATATGGCGATGTGTTTTTGCTCTCGGGAGCCATTGTGCTAAGAACACGGAGGCCGAATTTGTCTGATTGTTTGAAGAACTCGTCCGGGTAGTAGGTTTCGGCTGCGCCTATGCCTATGGCGTCGTATTTCAATGCGGACATGATCGATGCGATGATGCCCACATTTTCTTTCTGGCTGGAGATGTTGCCGCTGTCTATGATTAGCGCGTTTGGGTTCTCTTTGATGAGTTGCGAGAAAGCGGTAACGCGCCTGGCGAGGCCGCCCTGGTAGCGTCCGCCGCACCCGCAGGGTTCCAGATAGCCCATGTTGTCGTTAGAGTAGATAACCCTGACTTTCTTCGGGCTGTCGTCTGCCTCCGCGCATACAGCGCCGACGAGGATTAATACGGCCACGAGCGCATATATTAACACTAGTATGAGGTTTCGTAGTCGGGTCATTATCCGTCTCTTATGTTGAACTTTGGGCGTAATTAGTTAAATGGCCGGAGTGTGAGTCCGGCCATTTTGATTGTTATTCTAAATGCAAGTCAGTGTAAAGCTCTAGCTGCGGGAATTGACGTTGCATGAGCATTGTTGCCTTATCAATTGCCGCCATTCCCGCAGCATCTCAAATCAACCTGTTGAAGCAAAAGACTAACCTCCTCACCACCGACCTTCACAGTCACAAAAGAGCTATCGCCTTGGACTGATGCCAGCTCGTCTGCGAGTGTCTCTTGCTTTATATAGTCTGCATAAGCGCAAATTGCCAATGCTAGTTTCTGCGTGGCTTGATAGCGAAGAACAATCCTGTCCTCTACGTTGAATCCACTCTGCTTGCGCAGATTCTGAATATGGCGAATCAGGTCTCGCACCAAACCCTCCTGAATCAACTCATTGCTGAGGACTGTATCCAGCGCGATTTGGATGCCGTCTTCCTCAGCAAGTGCGGCATTTGCTGGCGCGCCTTCATTAGGGAACTGCGCCAAGGCTTTCACATTCAGCTCATCAAGAATAAGCCGCTCGTTACGTTTCACAGCTTCCCACTCAGAACCAGCGGCCACACCCACATAAAGTGTTGCCAACGGCTGGCGAACCTTTATCCCCGCTGTGTTGCGAGCTGCACGCCCTTGACGGACCACCCTCATCACGGCTTCAGTCTCCGTCATCAGCCGCTCATCCACAAGCGACTTATCTTGCGTCGGCCAATTGCATAGATGGACACTCTCAGGCGCGTCTGCATGTGTTGACCGTACCAAGTTTTGATAGATTTCTTCAGTAATGAATGGCAACACCGGTGCTATCAGCTTTGTCAGCGTTACCAGCACTTCATACAGGGTCGCATAAGCCAACTGCTTATCTGCATCCGACTCGCCGCGCCAAAACCGGCGGCGGCTCAAACGGACATACCAATTGGAGAGGTCATCAATGAATGCCTCGACTACCTGCGTCATATGCGCGGTATCGAACCGCTCCAGCGCCGATGTTGCATCTCCCACCAGGGATTGCAGCCGTGAGAGTATCCACCGGTCCAGTTCAGCAGTTGATCGGCTGGCGGCTGTCTGGTCGGGAGTCCATTCATCAAGGCAGGCATACATCACGAAGAACGAGTAGGTGTTCCAGAGTGTGAGAAGCTTGCGCACAATCTCACGCCCGATGCCGTAGCCGAAGGATACGTTGCTCTGGATGTTCGCGCTTGCGTATATCCAGCGCATGACATCCGCGCCCATCTTCTCCGCAGCATCATCGACCGGGATTGCATTTCCCCAGCTCTTGTGCATCGGTCGGCCTTTTTCGTCGTGCACCTTCTCATACACCAACACCGCACGGTACGGTGACTTGCCCGTGAGCGTAACACTCATGAACATCATCGCATAAAACCACAAACGGATCTGCTCGCGCATCTCGCAGACGAAGTCCGCCGGGAACCATTTTTGCCAGTTTGATTTGTCTTCATCGAGGTAACCCAGCGTGGAGAAGGGAACGATTCCTGCGTCCAGCCAGCAATCGCCAACCTCGGGCACGCGTTGGGCAGTTCCACCGCAGTTCGGACAGTGAATTCTCACATTGTCGATCCATGGGCGGTGGAGTTCCGGAAGGTCATCCATCCCAGACACTGCCAACTTCTCCAATTCCTTGCGTGAGCCCACGACCGTGATTTCACCGCACGAACACTTGAAGAACGGCAATGGCAATCCCCAGAATCGCTTGCGGGAAATGCACCAGTCGCCCATGTTGTTAAGCCAATCTTCCATCCGCTTGCCTGCGTAGTCGGGAACCCAGCGGACGGTGCGCGACTCGCGGATCGTTGCGTCACGAAGCTGTTCAGAAGAGATGAACCACTCATCTACCAACCGGAACACGAGTTCCTCACCGCAGCGCCAGCAGACAGGATAGCGATGCTCATAGTCTTCTGTCTTGTAGAGCATGCCCTTGCTTGCCATATCCTCAAATATCAGCGCCGCGACCTCCGAAACATGCTTGCCCGCAAGCCAGCCATAGTCGGAGTAGTAGACCCCATTTTCGTCTATGGGCACCAGTGCGGGAAGATCATGCACTTTGGAGAGGTTGTAATCCGCCTCGCCGCAACCTGGGGCGATATGCACTACACCCGTACCTTCCTCCTCTCCGACATCTGTCCATGCGACAATTCGCGTGTCGAGCTTTTCCTGGGTAGGGAGGTCATAGAATGGTCCCCGATAATGCAGCCCAACCAGTTCGCTGCCTTTGACTGTCCCAAGCAACTCGTATCCAGGCTTCAGCCGTGAAAGGGTCCCGGCGGAAAGGTAGAGAACCTTCTCATCCTGCAGCGCCTTGGCATAGTCCAAGTCAGGATGCACCGCCAGCGCGGTGTTCGCAGCCAGGGTCCACGGAGTTGTAGTCCATACAAGGATGTATTCACCCGGGCGGTCCAGCAATGGGAGCTGAATGAAGATCGAAGTGTGGGTAAGATCTCGATAGGAATCTATGAGTTCGTGCTGTGAAAGTGATGTCCCGCATCGGGCACACCAAGGCATTGCGCGCCTCCCCTGGTAAAGCCATCCATTCTCTGAACACACATTCAGAAAGCGCCAGATGTATTCGATGTTGGTGTCGCTCATCGTGTAGTAAGAATGCTCCCAATCCATCCACTGACCGAGCCGCTTGGATTCATCCCTCAGGATCGCCGAATATTTCTCAACCCGCTCTCGACACTTGCGCGAAAAGTTATCCAGACCGTATTCAAGGATGTCACGCTTGGAGTTCAAGCCCAGATCTTTCTCGACTTCAACCTCGACCCACAGTCCCTGGCAGTCGAAGCCGTTCTGATAGCGCTCATCGAACCCCTGCATAGCCTTGAATCGCTGGAAGATGTCCTTGTATGTCCGACCCCATGCGTGATGCACGCCCATCGGATTGTTGGCCGTAATCGGACCGTCGATAAACGACCATGGCTCGTGGCCCCGGTTCTTTTCCCGAAGCTTTTCGAATATACGCTCCTCTTCCCAGAATCCAAGTATCTTCCGTTCCATCTCTGGAAAGTCCTTACCGCTCCCGACCTCTTTGAACACTTCAGCGCCTCCGTACATAAAATAAAGCCTGTCATCCCATACAAGGACGACAGGCTATTAAACCCTTCGTGTTACCACCCTGGTTCACCGATACCTCACGGCATCGGCCTCATCGAGTACTTAGCCTGGCGCACAAAGCGCCTCAGCCGTCATACTCAGGCTCGCTAACGGGAGCCTCCCGGGATGCATTACTTGCTCATTGCGTTCGTGCATCCGGCTCAAAGGTGATTTTCGCTAACTTGCGGTAAGCCCCGATTCTCAGCACATCCGCGCATTATCAACACGGAGAGCGGGTTCTCTGTAGCCCTGCTCAGAAGCTACTCATCCTTGTCATTGCCTTTAGTGGACGCTATTAGACTTTTTTGGATTATACCATATTCCCGACAAGTTATACAAGAATTAACAGATTGTATTGAAACCGGGAGCATACAGGTGAATCACGTTCACCTGGTGATGGGTTATATCAAAGGCTAGAGCGCTATTTATATAGCCTGCAGAAGCCTCAGCATTGTCTTTGCATTGTTTAGGGCATAGCCGTATTGGTCGTTATTGAAGTAGATATACACATCACCGAGCTTGAGGAGCTTTTCCACCGTATTGGCCCATTCGCTCAGTTGAGTATCCGGATAGTTGCCGTTGTCTTTTCCGTAGTGCATTCGGATATAAGAGAAGTCTGCGGTTGTTTTGATATACAGAGGCAGGCCGGGCGCGTCCATTATGCAGTAGGCGCCGTTGTATTGCTTGAGCATCTGCCATACTTCATCACACTGCCAGGACTCATCACGGAACTCGAATGCGTGCCGGATGTCTTTTGGAAGTATTTTCAAAAACGCTTCTAAGCGCTCAAAATTCACATGCCAATATGGTGGAAACTGGTAGAGAATAGGGCCGCGCTTTTCTTCTAGGCCTGCCGAGTTGTTCAGAATGCGCTGCAAAGGATCCTCTGGGTCTTTCAGTTTCTTCATGTGGGTGAGATATCGGCTCGCTTTGAGCGAAAATGTGAAGCCATTTGGGGATTCATCGCGCCAGCGCTCAAATGTGGCCCTCTCAGGCAAACGATAAAACGAATTATTGATCTCAACCGTATCAAATTTGCTTGAGTAATAAGCCAGCCACTGGTTTTCCGGCAAGTCTTCGGGATAGAAGCGCGAACGCCAATCTTTGTATATCCACCCGCTGGTTCCACAATAGAGCCGAGACATTTTAGCATTCCTTAGGCTTTATTCTCTTGACGCGTTTTTCAAAGTAGGATCGTTCCAGCATTATCCTGTGCCCGCATTTCAGACACTTTATGCCGATGTCGGCTCCTACCCTCACTATTTCCCATTCATACGAGCCGCAAGCATGTGGTTTTTTAAGAATGGCAGTATCTCCGACGCGCATGGGGTTACCTCTTGCCGGTGCGATCTGATGCGGTTAGCCAGGTTATAATGGCCTGCATGTCAGCAGGCATCGGGGCTTCGAAGCTGAGGCGCTCGCCTGTAATGGGATGATCGAAAGAAAGCGAGTATGCGTGCAAAGCCTGTCCATTGAGTCCCTCTATAAGCCCTGCAAGCGCCTTGTGCGAAATCTTACTCAGGGATGATGGCAAATTCCTCTTGATGCCGCCGTAGACGGGGTCGCCGACCACAGGGTGGCATATAAACGCGCAATGCACTCTGATCTGGTGAGTTCGACCGGTTTCCAGTTTGGCTTCGAGAAGCGTGAAGTTATCAAATCGCTCAAGCGCTTTAAGATGCGTGATCGCCACACGGGAAGTATATCGCTCGGTCTCTTTGATCACGGTCATCTTCTGCCTGTCAGATGGATGACGCCCGATAGGAGCGTCTACAACGGCCTCGTTGAACTTTGTCGCGCCCCACACAAGCGCGTAATAGCGCCGTTCAGCCGCGCGTTCCTGGATTTGCATCTGGAGCGAGGCATGCGCCGCATCTGTTTTTGCAACAACAAGCAACCCTGATGTGTCTTTATCCAGCCGATGCACTATTCCAGGCCTTTCGACGCCGCCGATGCCGGAAAGATCGTCGCAGTGGGCAAGTATGGCGTTAACAAGAGTTCCATGCTTGCTTCCGGGCGCAGGATGGACGGTCATTCCTTTTGCCTTGTTGATAACCATAATCTGATCATCTTCATAGACTATATCCAACGGAATGTCCTCAGCCACAATTTCGGTGGGCTCTGCAGCAGGGACGATAACGCCTACTACATCTCCAGCCTGCAACTTATAACTGGCATGCGTCACGGCGCCATTCACCAACACATGCCCGCTTCCAATCAGCTTTTGAACAAGCGATCTTGAAAGGTCTGGGATCTGCTCAGCAACATATATATCCAGGCGTTTGTGCCCGGATTCCACATAAATGAACTCTTTGGTATCCACCCTGATTAGTTCCACCCCACAAACAATTATCCCTCCCGGCATATCGCCCGGAGGGTGAAAAACACACAAACAATGAGCCAGGCATACGAGAATCGAAGTTACCCCGAACTTCTCGACATCACCTGGCTCGGTGTCCGCCACACATCGTGTTTAACGATGTGCAGGAAAGGCGAAGGACCATTTGATCCCTCCATGTTTGCTGACTTCGCAGATGATTTTACGACCCGCGAGGAGCAGCCTAATCCCAACCACCAAACAATCAGGTCGGACAATTATATCTTACCCTAAAGCTGCAGCTTTTCCTCCATTTTTTTGCAAAACAGGTATAATTATCAGGTTTCATGAAAGCTCTAAGCTCGTCGCACCGCCTTGGAGGTAAGCGTGAACGCCAAACCCGTCAATAAACACACAACGCCTGCCAGAAACACCGACGATCTAACCCCGGCATGGTCAGTGAGGTAACCCATCAATAATCCACCAATCGGCGGAGCAACTCCAATAAACAACAATGAACGTATACTCAGCACCCTGCCTCTTAAGACATCAGGCGAAGTTATTTGTATGAGGCTGTTTGAAACGGATAAAAAGAGCATCATCCCAAAACCAACAAATCCAAGCAGAATCGCGGAGATCAATACGCTGTTTGATCTGGAAAAAAGAAGCAAACTTCCAGAAAGAAGAAAAGCGCCGATCAGCACCAGTTTCCCCTGCTTCAAAGCGCGTCCTATGAATGCCACGAAGATTGCTCCCAATGCCGCGCCAACACCTGTCGCCGACATCATAATACCGAGCACTTTTGCATTCTTATGAAGAATATGCTTCACCCATATAGGCATAACGGTGGCGTATTGAGTTCCAAAGATACAGACAATCAGTGTCATAAGCAGCAAATCACGCACAAGCGTATTTGAGACTGAATATCTCAGACCCTCACGCACTTCATGCAGCATGTTGTGCTCAGTTGGTCGTCTAATAAGCCTCACCGGGCGAATCAAAGCCAGGGCAACGATAGCAGCGATAAAACTTAGCGCATTTACACTGAAGCACATAGCAGCGCCATATTTATAAAGCAGAAATCCGCCGAGCGCAGGGCCAATAATCCTCGCGCCGTTGAAAGCGAGTGAACCCAGCGCCACAGCGTTCGTTAGGTCCTCTTTGTCCACCAATTCAGCGGTCATGGCGTGGCGTGCAGGAACATCAATCGCGGATACAATTCCACTAAACAGCGCCAGAACCAATATATGCCAGATATGAATCATATCAGCATAAGCCAGCAAACCCAACAGCGCGGCTTGCACCATTGCAAGGCTCTGGGTTATCAACGTGATTTTTCGTTTACTGAATCTATCCGCAATCACACCCGCCGGCAGGGCAAGCGCTAGAAATGGAACCGTGCTGCAAGCAGTAACCAAGCCGAGATACAACCCCTGGTGGGCAGCGTAGTCCCCCTTATTCGTAAGATCCATCACCAGCCACGCCATCGCAAGACTCTGCGCCCATGATCCCGTAAAAGAGATAACCATGCCAATCCAATAGAGCAAGAAATCGGGATAAGAAAAGGCGCCTAGATTACAGTTCCACCTGCGGCGTTTTTGGGGATCAACTTCTAAACTAAGGGTCTCGGTTGCGTCAGTCATATTTATTTACCATCAAGTCCTGATTATCTACTTAGCCATGCCAAAAACCAACAATTCTTAGTCTGAAATTCCCATCTCGGCAATGTCCTTGATGGTCTTGTAAAGATGCAGAGGGCCTGTTGTAAGTTCTTCGAAATCGTATTTCTTGTAGAACGCCGCAGCCTGCTCATTGAGAGCATCAACGATGAGTGCGTGAACGCCAACCTTTCGGGAGAGCAGAAGCGCGCTGCGCTGAGCATGGATGAGCAGTCGGACGCCAATGTTTTGGCCTCGGTAGCGATTGTCTACCGCCAGCCTTCCAAGAAGAATAGCAGGAATCTTCTTGATACCGGTTTTGCTCGGCATTTCCTCGGACACAACAGCGCTCATCGAAAGCGTGTAATAGCCGATCACCTGCGCAGAACCAGGCTCGGACACCCCAACCCAGACTTGAGCGTAGCCTTTGTCCATATGCTGCCGCGCGGTAAACATGAGGTAATCGTTGAGATCAGGTTCTCCACAGTCGAAGTCGCGCCTATTATGCACGGACTTATCGAGGCGCTCTATTACAAGAGGAGTTGGGTTCACAGGCTTATCTACCATACCTGCCTGTCGCCCTCATCACTACCTTGGTTAAACAATTCAACGACCTTCTTCGTGGCCGCGCTCGGCTTTCGCGCGGGTCGATCAAGAGATGTCGTAAACCTATCCCACTCGCTCTTTGTGAGTTGAATAACCGGCTCCTCGCGAAGCATCTCTGATGCAGCGGATACCAAGGCATGCGTTATGAAGTCAGACATGCTAAACCCCGAGAGTTTCGCAGCCTGCTCAATCAACTGCTTGTGTTCAGAAGAAATCCTGCAGCTCAGATTATCCGACTTGATGCGTGTTATTGACATGGTTTGTTACCTCCATACTCATTATACCACAATGTATTGCGTATGTAATACATGCCCCTGCGCTAGTAAGAGATGGGAGGGCGAGGCTCCCGCCGAGCCGTGTAGCTGCGAAGCGAAAGGCTCAGGGGGACCTTCGCCCTCCCGTGGTTGCACCGATTTCAACAAGGGACGGGCTGGATTGCAAATCCGCCCGAACAGGGGTCCAAGTTCGGTTATGCGTGCCAGTCAACATTTGTGACTTCTTTGGCATGCGCCTCAATGAACGCTTTTCGAGGCTCCACCTGGTCTCCGAGAAGAATTGTGAACATTTCATCTGCCTCTATAGCGTCCTCAACCATAACCTGCGCAATCGTGCGTGTTTCAAGGTTCATTGTTGTCTTTGCAAGGTCCTCCGCATCCATTTCACCAAGACCCTTAAATCTTGTAACAGTGCAGTCTTTTTTGCTTGGAAGCGACCTCAAAATCTCATCGCGCTCAATTTCATTCTTTGCATAGAAAATCTTGTCTTTTCCTGCCTTGATTCTAAAGAAAGGCGGCTGTGCAATATAGATATTGCCATGGTCAACAAGCGGTTTCATATACCTATAGAAGAATGTCAGTAGCAACGTGCGAATATGGCTGCCGTCAACATCAGCATCAGTCATAATGATAACTCGATCATACCTAAGTCTTGACTTATCAAATGTCGGCGCGTTTTTCTTTTCTCCATTGCCATTGCCGCCATTACCCTCGCCCTCAGTCTCCGCGCCGAAATCAAGCTCACCTTCTTCGGAAGACTCATCACTATCCATTGAGCTGTGAGTAATACCCGTTCCCAATGCCGCAACAAGAGATTTGATCTCTTCGTTTTCAAGCGCCTTATCCATACGCGCCTTTTCAACGTTCAAAATCTTACCTCGCAGCGGTAGGATTGCCTGATATCGCCTGTCTCTACCAGCTTTAGCGCTGCCTCCTGCGCTCTGTCCCTCAACAAGAAAAAGTTCGCACTTGGAAGGATCACGTTCGATACAGTCTGCCAGCTTACCTGGCAGCGAAGCATTTTCCATCGCGCTCTGCCGCTTAACCATATCCGCAGCCTTACGCGCAGCCTCACGCGCTCTGTGAGCTGTGAGCGCCTTATCAATAATTCGCTTGGCGGCGGTAGGGTTCTCTTCAAAGAACTCACCAAGCTTCTCGCCGACAATCGAGTTCACAATGCCATCGACTTCACTGTTACCAAGCTTCGTCTTGGTCTGACCTTCGAACTGCGGATGCAGAATCTTCACCGATATAACGGCAGCAAGACCCTCTCTTACATCATCGCCCTGCAGGTTTGGGTCTTTTTCTTTGAGTATATTGTTTTTGCGAGCATAACCATTGAGCACACGGGTAATAGCGGTCTTAAAACCAGAAAGATGCGTGCCGCCCTCTTGCGTGTGAATGTTATTTGCAAATGTAAGGATATTCTCCTGGTAGCTTTCATTGTATTGCAGCGCAACTTCAAGGCTGGTGTCTTCTCGATCACCTTCAAAATAAACAACCCGATGAAGCGGGTTTTTATTTCGGTTCAAGTGCTCCACAAACTCAGCAATACCATTCTCATAATGGAAAACACGCTGCCTTTGCTCTCCATCCTCAGCAAACTCATTCGTAAATGTGATTGTCAAACCCTTGTTAAGATATGCAAGTTCACGAAGGCGGCTCACGAAGAGGTCGGGATGATATATAATCTCATTGAATATCTCATGGTCAGCCATATACCGGCTCTTGGTGCTCGTCTCATTAGATTTACCTATGACTTTCAACGGCTCAACCGGAACTCCGCGCTCATAGCGCTGGAAGTGTTTTTTGCCATTTTGGCAAACCGTAACTTCAAACCATTCGGAAAGAGCATTAACAGCAGATACGCCTACGCCATGGAGGCCTCCGGAAACTTTATATGCTCCGCTGCCGAACTTTCCACCCGCATGCAGTATAGTCATAGCTACCTCGACGCCCGATACGCCGACTTCGCTATGGATATCAGTGGGGATGCCGCGCCCATTGTCGACAACAGTCACCGTGTTATCTTTGCTGAGAATAACCTCTATATGCGAGCAATACCCAGCCAAATGCTCATCAATACTGTTATCAACAACCTCGGTGAAAAGATGATGCAGACCACGCGAGGTGGTATCGCCGATGTACATAGCCGGGCGCATACGCACTGCTTCGAGACCCTTGAGAATCTGCAGATTATCAGCTTCGTATTTAAGTTCCTGGTCTTCGCTCTGACCTTCTATTTCTTCGGGGATTCCTTTTGGTTTTATGTCGTCTGTCATGCGGTTGCTGCTCCTATCGAATAAAGGGGAATAAACCTTTTAATTACTGTGGAATTATATCACTTCGAAGAGGCTCAGTCAAGCTTTGCAGGGGTGCGTCCCACATTTACGGCAAGCAAATGCAATCACTGAAACACGGAATAAAGGAAGCACAGAAATTGTTTGGTTTATCAATTCGATGGAGAATGAGACACCCGCTAAGCCAATCCCTTTTCCGCCAATCTCCCTTCCGTGATTCACAAATTCCGTGCTTCCGTGATTAATATAGTTGATAGTCACAAATTTGGCACACACCCGCTTTGTAGGCTATTGTGGTCTTTTGCAGAACAGGCGCAGTTCTATCTGCGGAAAGAACTTACTTCAAGCCCCATCTCTTTTAGTCTGCGCCTCATAGCCCAACCAGAAACTCCAAAGCGCTCGGCCATTATTGCCACACGTTGACCGGCATTGTAGCACAGTTCGTTATAATGGTGTTTGACCAAGTCTTCAGGCATGAGCAGTTGCGCGGCAAATCTGTTGCAAGCCCTCTCAATGAGCGTTCGTTGTGTTTTGCCTGCGTCGACGAAGAATAATCGATTTCCGGGGTTGATTCTGCGTCCGAGGAGGTGATGACCAATTTCATGCGCGAGGGTAAAACGCCTGCGCATAAGTGGTTTTTTGTAGGAGGAGTTTATGGAGATGATCGGCGGCGCGCCATTGATGCGCAGATAAAGCCCATCTATCTCATCCACAAAATCCTTTTCGTGGATTATAATGCCGAGCCGTGACGCCACTTTAGCAAGATCAACAGGAATCTCCAGCTTGAGGGTCTGCCATGCCTTGTGGGCATACATCTCAGCCTCATCTTCAAAGTGGAGCTTTGTCACTACTTGCCTGCCTGTCCTTCGTAACGCTTCTCCATATCTCTTACAAAATCGAGAATCTGGCGTTTTCCTTCATCAGGGATGCTGTCATGACCCCTAAGCGCAAACTCAACCGCCTTGATCGTGTCCATGGTCTCAATCCTTGGGGCATAACCGGCAGCAATGCGGAGATCATTCGCATCGAGATCGTCGAAACCTGAGGATATCTGTGCGATTACATCTTCTGAAGGAACTCTGCCGTCAGACATGTCTTTCCAATATGCAGCGCTTATGCTCGACGCCAATCCGGCAGCGCGGAAAGTGAGGGAATTCCTCTGCAGGAACTCTGATATGAGTTCGCCAAATGCCGTTGATACTTTGCTCATTTCTAGCCTCCGTTCACCATAAGTAGTTATAACATATTGGCGAACGTGAGTCAAGAGATATTGACGCAAAAAGTATCTGGCGGCTAGATTTTACTCTCAGAGCTTTATACCAACATCGATCTTTTCGGAACCAGACTCAGGGGCTATCTTATCCGTGACGGCGTTTTCGATGTCTTGGCCTGTCCCAACACTTGTCTTCTCACTGGATTCGTGCTTATTGAACACCACGATGATGCTCACGCGCCTATTGGAGTAATGATATGGATCAGGATTGCGTGGATGAGTGGCTGCATAACCTCTAACTTGATCAATTTGATCGGGCTTCAATCCATTTGCCTGCATTATGGTTCGCGCAGCATTTGCTCTATCAGCCGATAGTTCCCAGTTTGTATAGCCTGCTCTTCTGCTAAGAGGACGTTTATCTGTATGGCCCTCAATGATTATATGGTTATCTAGCTGCCCTAATTCCTTGGCAATCCTACCCAGCAGATGAGAGGTTGCTAACTTGACCCTGGAGCTGCCGCTATCAAAGAAGAGATTCTTTTCCCCATCAAGAAGTTCTATCAGCAGCCCCTCATCTACCATTTTAATGTCCAATGCATCCTTCAAACCCTTAAATTCAGGGCTACTGGCAATCATTGTCTCAATGCTCTTCTTTGCAATTTCAAGACGCTGCTTCTCTGCTCCATTTGTTGCAGATTTCTGGTCTTTCTTGCCCGTGTCAGGGGCCCCAGGAGCCTTGAAAGGCGATTTGCCGGAGTTCACAGCCTCCATGAAGCCAATAGGGTCCTGGAAATAACCCGCAACAGATTGCTTGATGTTATCGCTCAGACCACATATCCACATGACCAGAAAAAAGGCCATCATAGCCGTCATGAAGTCCGCAAAGGCGACTTTCCAAGCGCCGCCGTGGTGTCCACCATGACTCTTGCCGCGCCTGATTATCCTTATTTCTGATGCAGCTTCTTTTCTCTCAGCCAATTCTAATTACTCCCATCACTATGCCGCTTCGGCTTGTTGCGCTTCAGGCTTATTCCTACCCTTACAATTATCTTCCAATTCAGCAAAACCAGGGCGAACTCCCGGCTCAATATTTCTACGTGAAAACTCAACGCAGATCAATGGTGAATCACCGCGCGCAAATGCAACTATCGCACACTTAATGCAAGCCATATATGCCGATTCCGCTTTGGCAATTGCCTCTACAGCTTTGGCCATCGGCGCATAGACGCCATACGCCAATAGAATACCAATGAATGTGCCTACCAGCGCGGCGCCAACTTTTTCGCCGATAACTTCAGGTGGACCTCCAATGGCTGCCATCGTAATGACAACACCCAAAACAGCAGCCACAATACCAAAACCAGGCATAGAGTCGGCGACGGTCGTAAGTATCCCATAAAGCTTCAGCGATTCCTCATGCTGGACTTCCAGGTCCATATCCATCATTTCACCAAGATCGAATACGCTGACACCGCCCATTACAACAATTTTCATGGTGTCAGCAAACAAACTCAGCGCGTGGTGTTGACTCATAAAGAACGGGAATTTCTTGAATATCTCAGATTCACGTGGTTCTTCTATATGCTTCTCCATAGCAATGAGACCGCCCTTACGCCCGATGATAAATAGCTCATACATTGCACGGAGCAGCTCAAGATATTTGTCTTTGGTATATGGATTACCTTTGAGGAGGATGAGCGGAGCCATAAGCATACCGATACCGCCCTTGAGGCCGGAACTGACTATGGTACTGCCGAAAGCACAGCCTCCAATTATTATAAATTCCTTGAACTGCATTATGGCAGCAATTTTGCCGCCCGAAGCAGTATAGCCAAACAATATGCTGCCAAAAACAATGCAAAGTCCAATTAAGACGAACATGCGCTAAAAGACCTCTTCCTAGAGCACTTTGACTTAAAACTTAAGCGTCAGCTGTCATATAAGATGAAGAACAAGATGGCGCTAAAATATGACACAGTAATAGCTTGTCACTGTGAACCTAACTGACTATTCCATCAAATGCCTCTTGAACTAAAATACAATTTGTCTGAAATAATGCCCGATGCCAGGAATATGCTTGCATATTTCGGGTATTTGAGAAGGAATGCCCAGGTCAGATGAGGAACATGAAAGCAGGAGAACATAATAATGCTCATTAGTGATTTAATACTGGACCTCGAAACAATCGCGCCAATTGACCTCGCTGAAGTCGGCGATAAGATAGGTCTTCAGGTTGGTAATAGCAGCTCCGACGTGCAGCGAGTATGCATTTGCCTGGATGTTACGGACGATATTATCCAGAAGGCGATAGATAGACAAGCCGAACTTATCGTCGCTCATCATCCGCTTATACGCGCCCCGCTGGATTCGGTTACCGACGATGGCCCAGTTTCACGCCGCGTCCTTAAGCTGATTCGGGCAAACGTGGCGATTTATGTGATGCATACAAACTTCGATGCTGCTCCGGGCGGCACAAATGACGTGCTGGCGGATATGTTCGGCATGACAGATTGCTCGCCATTGGTTATCAATAAGAGAGATTCGCTCTATAAGATCGCCGTTTTTGTGCCGGAAGAACATGTCTCAGCAGTTCGCGATGAGATGGCAGACGCAGGCGCGGGCAGAATCGGGCAATATACTCATTGCAGCTTCCGCACGCTCGGCACTGGGAGCTTCGTGCCATTACCTACCGCGCAACCATATATAGGGGGCAGCGAAAAACTCGAAGAAGTGGCTGAGTATAAGCTGGAAATGGTCTGCGTGGGCTCGTGGCTTGATGATGTGCTAAGTGCAATGGTAGCGAAACATCCGTATGATGAAGTTGCTTATGATGTTTATGAATTAGCCAATGACCCGATCGAATATGGCTATGGACGGGTTGGCAATCTGAAAACCGAAACGACGCTGGATGCGTTCGCTGAGCTTGTCCGCAAGTGTTTGAAACCCAAGTATATGAAAGTTGAAGGGGATAATAACAAACCGATCAGGCGAGTTGCTTTATGTTCAGGAAGCGGGTCGGGACTATACAAAGAAGCCGCCCGCGCGCATGCCGATCTATATCTCACAGGCGATACAAAGCACCACGACATTTTAGATGCAAATGCGTTAGGACTTGCAATCATTGATGCCGGGCATTACGATACCGAAACTCCAGCTATGCGACTCTTGGCTCAAAGACTGCAAAAAGCATACGCCGGAAGCCCGATAGAGTTTGAATATATTGATTGATCTATTATACATATCGTCAATCAGTAATAATACACACTTAGGAGCTGTTATGTCCCGTCTAAATATTAATCTGATCTCCATTTCATTGTTCGTTTTAGGGCTGCTATCATTCGCAGCCTCTGGTATCTCTGCGACAAATGGCTCCATTGAAATAGATTGGCTTTCAAGCGCAGCAATTAGCAGGTTTGGCGGCAACAATCAGAATTTCCCTTTGCTTGAAGTTCTCTCTCGCGGAAGAAAACTTGCTGAAGAACTCAGATCAAAGAATGTTAATGTCGATTCGATGTTAGCAGAATTGGATGAAGTCGAGAAAGCATCGAATGGTTTGAATCAAGCCCTTTATCTACGGGCGAGGCGTATTATTCGCAAACTGGCGTTTTCAAACCCTCTACTTGATTTCGACAAGATACTATTTGTTAAACGCTCACCTGGCACATATAGCCATATGTCCGACCAAAACTATGGCTGGTGGTCCAGACCGGGCGGAGGATTGTATATACTCGAAGGATTCAAGAGCGATAACCCCAAACTGCGCTGTCTTACGGAAAGCCTGCCTCCCGGAAGCGTTAATTCTCCTGATCTGTCTTATGACGGCAAGAGCGTATTGTTTGCTTACTGCAAATACTATCCTGAAGTCACAAAAATGGACAAAATTGATAAATCCAAGCTGCCGGAGGATGCATTTTATCATATTTACGAGGTAAATATCGATGGCACAGAGCTTCGCAAAATCACAAAAGGCAGATACGATGATTTCTTCCCCAAACATCTGCCAAATGGAGAAATTGTATTTCTATCTACCCGCATATCTACCCGCAGAGGCCAGTTTATACAATGCAATGCTGCAAGCGCTATGTCAACCCTAAAATCAGACCTGCCGGACAGTTTTGTGCGATGCGGCGGCGGCGCTTGGAGGCCGGTTGCTGTATATACTCTGCACACAATGTCCAGCTCAGGCAATAGTATGAAAGCTATATCGGCTTTTGAGAGTTTCGAATGGACCCCTTCAATAGACTCTGACGGCAAGATCATCTATGCAAGATGGGATTATGTCGATAGAAACAATATGCCATATATGAAGCTTTGGTCGTGCCTGCCGGATGGCACAAATCCGCGCTTGCTTTGGGGGAACTACACGACCAATCCGCACTGCACATTCGATACCATGAGAATACCTGGAACTTCCAAATATGTTGGCATTGCCTCCGCTCATCACTCGATTACCGGAGGAAGCCTTATAATTATCGACCCCGACCGCGCGGTTGATGGCCTTGATGCAATTACTCGCGTTACGCCGGATGTCTGCTTCCCTGAGTCAGAAGGCTGGCCAGCAACCTATTATACAAATCCATACCCGCTATCCGAAGACTATTTCCTGGTCTCTTGGAGCGACCGAAAGCTCATCAATGAGGGTAATTCATTTGCGCCAAATGCGTTGGGTATATATCTAATTGATGTGTTTGGAAATCTGGAGCCGATTTATCGCGATTCTGAGATTTCCAGTATGTTTCCAATTCCTGTGCGTCCGCGTAAGCCGGAGCCAGTGCAGCCGAGCGTCGTAAAATGGGATGGGCCTCAAGTGGGAACATTCATGCTGACTGATGTTTATAAAGGACTCACCGGCATATCTCGCGGCGCCATAAAGAAGCTGCGAATCATCGCAATGCCGCCCAAGGTGCAGCCGTTTATGAACAATCCGCAGCTAGGCGTAACTGTTGATGATCCCGGCAAATGCGTGCTTGGCACTGTTCCAGTCGAATCAGACGGTTCGGCGCAATTCAGCGCGCCATCGGGCGTATCAGTCTTCTTCCAGGCATTAGATAACAAAGGCCGCGCGGTGCAGACCATGCGCAGTCTAACATACATTCAGCCCGGCCAAAAGCTGGGCTGCGTGCCCGGCCCCGATGGCTCGTGGCCGCTTCGATTCGATAAACTCGTGCAGCCGGCGCTGGATAACCACTGCATAAGCTGCCATTCACCGGCAGGCTCAGATCCAAAGGCTAAATCTATTGATCTGACAAACGCTGACAGATCGTATGAAACTCTGATTAACTATGGCGCGCCCAGCCTGCGGGATATGGTCAAAAATGCTTATTCCAGAGGAAGTTCTGTTGCTGGGGAAGGATGCGCATTGAACAGTAAGCTCCTGGCCTTATTGCTTTCTGAAAATGGCCATTATAATGTGAAGTTGGATAAAGATTCCACCGATAGACTGATAACCTGGATGGATGCCTACGCCCAAAGACTTGGCAGCTTCAGCGACGAGCAAGAGCATGAGCTTGAGCAAGCCAGAAAAGACTGGGGCAGCATATTAACTAAATAGCGGACTCTGCGTAAGAGTAGCGAAATGAGCATTGCGAGGTTACAGGCGGATCAGAGATTCCGCCCGAACATTTATGAGCATTGCGAGGTTGCAGGCGGATCAGAGATTCCGCCCGAACTGCGTAAATTAAACCCTCCCTTCCCAACTAAAACCTAAAACCTATCACCTATCACCCAGAAGACCCTACCGTTTTCTTGACACTGACTGAAATCGGGTGCTATACTTGCGTTGAAAATGTTTGATTTAAGTACTAGATAGACTTGCGGGAGGGCGGATGGAACCGTCCTTCTGTTTCTATATTATGGTTTGGAGGCATTCGGTTGAGCAATCTTGAAATAGACGTTGCACAAATAAAAAAGCTGGTTGAGATGGTGGAAGCACATGGGCTTGAAGAGCTCACTGTTGAAGATGCTGATTTATCGATTACGGTAAAAGGCCGACCGTCGCAGAAGCCCAGCCAGATGCTTATGCAAGCGGGCGCGCATATTCAGCACGTGGAACAGGCTCCTGAGATCGAGGAGAGCCACGAAGAATTGGCTGTCGTTGAAGAACCGGAGTTCGAAGGCAATATAGTTGATATCACCGCCGCGCTTGTTGGTGTGTTTTATCGCGCTGCTGCTCATGACGCTCCGAACTTCGTGGAAATTGGCGACACAATCGAGATCGGCAGCGAGGTTGGTCTGATCGAAGCTATGAAAGTTTTCAGCCCAATCCCCAGCGAAGTTTCCGGCGTAGTTGTCGATATCCCCTGCCCCAACGCCAAACTGGTTCAGCAGGGCGAGGTGCTGGTTAGAGTAAGGGTTCGCGAGGAGTAAACCGTATTGAAAGACGCAATTAGCATTGGAATCATAGGGTTTGGAATCGTAGGCAGCGGCGCTGCTAAGATTCTGATGGATAACAAGGCTTCTATTGAGCACAAAGTAGGCTGCCCGCTTAACATTAAGCGTATCGCAGACCTTGATATCACCACGCCCAGACCCGTTGAAATAGATAAATCGATCCTTACAACCGATGCCAATGAGATTATCAACGATCCTGAAATAGACATAGTGGTCGAGACGATTGGCGGGCTGAAACCTGCAGGCGATTTCATACGGCGCGCGCTCGAAAACGGCAAGCATATCGTCACAGCCAACAAAGAGCTTATTGCAAAAGAAGGTGAGTCGCTGCTTCCTCGCGCAGCGGAGCTTGGGCTTGATTTTATGTTCGAGGCGAGCGTAGGCGGCGGCATTCCGATTATCCGGCCTATGAAAACTTGCCTTGCCGGTAATGAGATTCTCGAGATCAAAGGCATCGTCAACGGCACCACAAATTATATCCTGACTCGTATGTCCGAAGAGGGATTGGATTTCGCGGATGTGCTAAAGGACGCTCAGGCGAAGGGTTATGCCGAAGCAGACCCCAGCGCAGACCTCGAGGGCTTCGATGCCACGTATAAGATATCAATCCTGGCTTCTATTGCTTTCACGAGCAGAGTGGATGTAACTAAAGTTTACCACGAGGGTATCACAAAAATATCCGCCGAGGATATGAGCTACGCCGACGAGTTTGGCTATGTGATTAAGCTCCTGGCAATAGCAAAGCGTATCGGCGACGCCATGCAGGTTAGAGTCCACCCGGCATTCGTGCCTAAGGGGCATCCGTTAGCTAATGTAAATGGTGTATTTAACGGCATCTTCCTTAAAGGCAATGCCGTCGGCGAAGTCATGTTCTACGGCCCCGGAGCCGGATCGATGGCGGCCGGAAGCGCTGTTGTGGGTGACATTATTGATATTGCCCGAAACATCAGACACAATGCAACTTCACGCATCCAATGTACATGCTTCGATAAGCGCGACGTGCTTGATTCTGACTCGGTTGTGTGCAAGAATTATATAAGGATCACCACTCAAGACCAGCCTGGTGTGCTTGCCTCAATTGCGACGGTATTCGCCAAACACAGTGTCAACATCAAATCGATGCTGCAAAAAGTGGGCGCTGATGCTGAGGCTGATATTGTCTGGCTTACACACGATGCTCTTGAAAAGAACGTAAGAATAGCTCTCGACGAAATCCGACAGCTGCCTGTTGTCAAAGAAATCTGCAGCCGGATTCGCGTTGAAGAATAGTAATGGAGTTAAAAATGGCAACAACTGATATGCGAACGGCCTGTTATAAGCGAATGCCTCTGATCGAAAGATATCGCGAATTTCTGCCGCTTACCGTGAGCAGCCCGATTGTTTCTCTGCTTGAGGGCTACACCCCGTTGGTCAAATGCGAGCGTCTTGGTGCGGCTATCAGCGACAAGATCACGCTCTATGTCAAGTTCGAGGGAATGAACCCCACGGGCAGCTTCAAAGACCGCGGTATGACTATGGCCATCAGCAAAGCTGTTGAAGCCGGAAGCAAGGCAACAATCTGCGCCTCTACTGGCAACACAGCAGCATCGGCAGCGGCGTATTCAGCTCGCGCGGGCCTTGTGTGCGCAGTTATTTTGCCTAAGGGTGAGGTAGCGTTAGGTAAGGTTTCGCAGTCTATGATGCATGGGGCGAAGGTTATCGCTATCGACGGCAACTTTGATGACGCGTTCAATATCGTCTTGGACATCACCAAAAAGTATCCTATCACGCTTGTTAACTCCCTGAATCCTTTTAGGATCGAAGGGCAGAAAACCGGCGCATTTGAGGTTTGCGATGATCTGGGGCATGCTCCTACATACCATGCAATTCCTGTCGGCAACGCCGGTAATATAACCGCCTACTGGGCCGGTTACAAAGCTTACAAAGAGGCTGGAATCATCAGCGAGCTTCCTCGCATGTTGGGTTTTCAGGCTGCAAAGTCTGCCCCGATTGTTGACGGCCACCCGATTGCATATCCTGAAACCATCGCGACCGCTATCCGAATCGGCAATCCTGCAAGCTGGAAAACAGCCGAGGCCGCGAGGGATGAGTCCGGCGGAGTTATCGAAAAAGTTACTGATGAAGAAATCACCGAAGCGCAGAAGCTGCTTGCTTCCACCGAAGGAGTTTTCTGCGAACCGGCGTCGGCCGCTTCAGTTGCGGGCATCATCAAGAAGGCCAAAGAGGGTTTCTTTACGGAGAAATGCGAAATCGTCTGCATTCTCACCGGTCACGGTCTGAAGGACCCCAAACGCGCTATAGAGATATGCTCTCCGTTTATAGAATTGCCTAACGACATTGATGCCGTAGCCAGGGAGATCAAACTGATATGATAGTAACTGCAACCAACATTAAAGGCCTGAAAAAACATGCAATCGGCAAGGTTCGCGATGTTTACGATCTTGGCGATTCCCTTTTGATGGTCGCCACTGATAGAATCTCTGCATTTGACGTTGTTCTTCCATCGGGGATTCCCGATAAGGGCAAGGTGCTCACACAGATGTCGGTTTTCTGGTTTGATCTCGCGAGTGATATAATCGAAAACCACCTGGTCACAGCAGACATCGACGAGATCCTCGAGCTTATCGGCAAAGCAGGGGTTAGAAACCCTGAAGAATATCGCGAGGCGCTCGACGGGCGTTCGATGATCGTTGTTAAGGCTGAACCGATGCCAATTGAGTGCATTGTAAGGGGTTATCTGACGGGCTCTATGTGGAAAGAATATGTTGCGCTTCGATCTGCATCTCCTGAGGCCAAAACCTTACTCCTGCACGGCTTGGATATGCCTGCCGATATGGTGGATTCTCAGAAGATGCCTGCGCCCGTGTTTACTCCATCAACAAAAGCTGCTGAAGGCCATGATATGAATATCAGCGCCGCGAAGGCGCGCGAGATTGTTGGCGACGACCTTGGCAGGCAGCTTGAGAGCGCTTCTTTAGCGGTCTACAAACGCGCTTCGGATTATGCTGCCGAGCGAGGCATCATAATCTGCGATACAAAGTTCGAGTTCGGCCTATTTGAGGGCATACTTATTTTGATCGATGAAGCGCTCACGCCTGATTCTTCGCGATTCTGGGATGCCGACATTTACGAGCCGGGCAAGAGCCAGCCGAGCTATGATAAACAATTCGTGCGCGATTATCTTCTGACGCTGGATTGGGACCAGACCTATCCCGGCCCTGAGCTTCCTGAAGAAATCATAGTAAAGACTGCCGAGAAATACCGTGAGGCTTATAGGCGCCTTTCCGGTAAAGAACTCTAAATCCGACGTATCGAACACGTCAATCCGACGTATCGAACATGTCATTCCGACGTATCGAACATGTCATTCCGAACGCAGTGAGGAATCTGCTTTTAACTAGGCTTCTGAAAAAGCAGATTCCTCGTCGTTCCTCCTCGGAATGACGTAGTTTGAGAACTTCTTCTTTAACGCGAAGCGTGCAGCGCCTTGGTGCGGTTAGTTCGACGCAGCACAGCATGCTGGATTGTGCAATATTGGGTGCATTATGAAATATTTTCTAGTAATATTCGATGGTATGGCAGATGAGCCTTTAGCTGAGCTCGATGGCAAGACCCCTATGCAGGTTGCCAAAAAGCCCAACATGGACAAGCTGGCGTCGTTGGGCAGAATCGGCGCTGTGGCTACAACTCCAGTAGGTATGGCCCCCGGCAGCGACGTCACCAACATGGGAATCCTCGGCTACGATCCGTTGAAATATTACACAGGCCGCGGGGCAATCGAGGCGGCGAGCCTTGGTATTCCGATGGAAACCACCGACGCGATTTTCCGCGCAAATCTCGTATCGACCGATGGCAGATTGATGCTCGATTCCAGCGCGGGGCATATCACCACCGAAGAAGCCCACGAGCTGATTGCCCTTATCGACCAGAAACTCTCCACTAATGTAATTAAATTTTACCCGGGCGTAAGTTACAGGCATATTATGGTCTGGCGCGGCGGGTCTGATAACGTCCATTTTAAGGCTCCGTATAAGATTCACGGCAAGCCCATCGCGGATTACATGCCGGAGGGTGACGGCGACCAAAAACTAATTTCGCTCATCCATGATTCCTACGAGATTCTCGATAATCACCCCATTAACCGCCGGCGAAAAGACGAAGGCCACCTGCCGGCGAACATGATTTGGTTCTGGGGCGAGAGCCACCTGCCCGCAATTCCCAGCTTCCTTAAGGAATACGGCGTAAATGGCGCTGTGGTCGCCGCTGTGGACCTTATCAAGGGTTTGGGTCAGATGGTTGGCCTGAGAGTCTTCGATGTCCCAGGGGCGACGGGCTACGTGGACACGAACTATCTCGGCAAGGGCCAGTATGCTCTGAATGCTTTGGACGATTATGACTTCGTTTGGGTTCACGTCGAAGCTCCAGATGAAGCCGGGCATGAGAGCGACATCGATAAGAAAATCAATGCCATTCAGGAATGTGACCGGAAAGTTTTGGGCACAATCTTAGATGGCATCCAAAAATCGGGCCAGAATGTTAGAATTCTGCTGATGCCGGACCACCCCACCCCAATTGCTACCGGCTCGCACTCATCCGACAAGGTGCCTTTTATTTTGTTTGATTCTACAAAACATGAGCACAACAACTTGCCGTATGATGAGCGATCGGTGCCGGAAACAAAGTTGCAGGTGGAGTTTGCGCCTGATCTTATGAAAATGCTTCTGAGCGGCGATTAATATGCCCGGAGAGGCGCTCTTATGAATATTCTAGCGGCGGCCCGGAATTATCCCATGTTCGAACCCGGCGATAAAGTAATCGTTGCGGTTTCAGGCGGGCCTGATTCCGTCGCTATGCTTCACGCGCTCCACACACATTCTCAGGAAATGGAAATCACTCTTCACATCGCCCATCTCAACCACTGCATTCGCGGCGATCAATCGGATCTAGACCAGGAGTTCGTCGCCGCTCTCGCGCACGAATTTGGCATTCCAGCCACTTTTAAGAGAATCGATATTCCTGCGCTTCGCAGCGAAATGCACTTGGGTGAAGAAGAGGCCGCAAGAATTCTTCGTTACAAGTTTCTGGAAGAGATCGCAGCCGAAGTTGGAGCATCCAAAATCGCCGTCGGACACAATGAAAATGACCGCGCGGAATCAGTGCTATTAAACATAATCCGAGGTTCCGGGATCAACGGCCTCGGCTCCATCAGGCCAATTCGCGGCAAGATCGTCCGACCTCTAATTGATACGCCTCGTGCGCTGATTGAAGCATATATTGAGGAACATCAGCTGCCCTTTAGAGTCGATGAAAGCAACACAGACACCAATTACGCGCGAAATCGAATCCGCCATGAACTGCTGCCTCTTTTGGAGCAAGAATACAACCCGCGTATAACAGATTCGCTCAATAGGTTGGCCGATATCGCCGCCTCTGAGAATGATTATCTGGATGAAGCCGCATTGTCCGCTGCGCAATCCATGCAATTGCGCGATGCCATAGACGCCAATCTGCTTTCAAATCTGCCAATAGCCCTGCAGCGCCGAATTCTGCGTTCGGAAATCGAGAAACTCAAGGGCAATCTATTGGATGTCTCTTTTGAGCACGTAGACCGCGTGATTCACGCATTGGCCGATGGCACGGATTTCACAATTACTCTGCCGTCGGGTTTATTATATGCCCAAAGACGGGCAGATCAGTTCAAGATCACACACTTGGAGCATTTCGAGAACGTGCCGGTGTTCGAATATCATCTAAAAACGCCTGGCGAAACCGAAGCGCCTGAAGCCGGCATGGTGATTCGCGCGGAAGAACTGTCTAACGCAACTCCATCAAAACTGCCGCCTACCGAACTCATTATTGATTCGACAATCATAGCCGGACCCCTCAGAGTTAGGCAAGTTAAGCCCGGCGACCGCATCACGCCATTCGGCATGCAAGGCTCGAAAAAGCTTCAGGATGTTTTTGTCGATAAGAAAATCCACAGACGAGACCGCGCTAAGGCTTTGATTGTGGAGGATGACAAAGAGATTCTTTGGGTTGTGGGCATTATAGCTTCTGAGCGCACCAGAATTTCGGGAATCGTTTCAAAAGCAATCCGGCTTTCAGTCTCAAGCAACAAATAAAGGCGCACATGCCTCATTGGCACATGCGCCGGACATGCTAATTTGCCATTGTCGAGTTTACCTGCATTGATACATATAGAGATCAACGCAAGTTGGACAAGGCTGCGGAAGAGCCGGAGTGCATGTCGGACATGGAGTCGGACACGGCACGGTCACTTGCTGGCAACCACAAGGCCCACTGCCTACTGTCGCAGGGTAAGTTGGTTCACACGCCTTAGGACAAGCAGGCGCCACTGCCTGACAAGTCGGCCCCTTCGCTACAGCCGCAGGACACGCTGCGCGCGTCCCCTTGAAATACTCCATGCCCATAGTGCAGGCCATACCGAACAACCAGCCCGGATTGGTCCTAATCATCTGGTCCACTTTAGCGCGCTGTTCGGATGTGAGAATGTCGCGAGCCTTGGCGAGATAATCGATACCGATGTTCCTGATCTGCGTCCTTATCACGTCTATCTCGTCGGCCTTAGCCTTGACTTGATCGGTCGTTGTCTTAGGGTCAGCCCAGAGCGCAGTCAACTCATTTAACTTGACATTCAACTGCCCACGAAGATCAACAGTCGCATTCATAAAGTCACTCTTCACGCCCTTGAGTTGATCAACTTGTGCAGGGGTCAAGTTCAGATCACTAATGATCTTCGGACCCAATCCAGGGCCCATTGCCTCGTAAGCAGGCGTTGACACTGTGCATTGCGCCTGCGCCGTTATTATACTTGCAGCCATCGCCATTATGGCGAGGACCGCGATAAGCATTGCTTTACGTCCCATTTCAAATACCCCCCTTGATCTATAGTCATATTACCCAGATTAGTCGCACATGCGCGTGTGAGCGATTTTTGCAAGGTGTATAAAGGGAGTAGATACTGGGGGATAGACACACAATCTGAAAATAAATTACGAACGCTTAGCAACTATTAAATTGCGCCCGTAGCTGGTAGTAAGGCTATCTACGGCGACACCCTTGCTGCTGGAGCAATGCACGAAGTAGCCATTGCCGGCATAGATACCGCAATGATCGATGTAGGAATTTGTGCAGCAGAAATAAAGTCTGTCACCAGGTTGAAGCTGGTCGAACGGAACCGTATTGCCGACCTCCGCCTGCTCGCGCGCGGTTCTTGGCAGTGGAATGCTGTATTGGCTGAAAATCATTCTTACGAACGCAGAACAATCCATGCCCGTATTGGGATCTGTTCCGCCGTAGATATAATTCACGCCCGAATACTGCATAGCTGTGCGGATAAGATCATCGGTCCAGTTGCCTGTCTTAGGAAGTTGGGCAGCAGCAGCATTCTCGCGAATCTTGGCAATATCGCTCTTTTTGGCCATAAGCTCATAACCGGTAAGCTTGACATTCTTGCTAAGAATCCAGCCAGTAGCGCCATTTGCCATCATTACGCCATACCAGCCGTTTTCATCTTGAACAATAGCAAGGGGAGTATCCGTGCCGACTTTAGAATACCTACCTGCCTTAGTGGACTTCGATTTGTATATTATCGCGCAAGTAACCTGCACAAGGCCTACCCGCCCCACCTTCACTGTAACCTGTTTTACTTCAGGTTTCTTCTCACTAGCAACCTTTGCATTCTTGGCGGACGCGGCAGCTTTTGACTGCAGATCCAAACCAGGTTCGTCCAGACTGATTGTCAGCGTTGTCGCATAAGCTAACGATCCAAACGCGGCCATTATTAGAGCTGTAATAATCCAAAACTTAATAGCGCGAACCAATTAGGCTCCTCCACAATCCAAGTTCCAAGCTTATTGATATGCAATACTATACCATAAGTATTATCGGCAGCCAAGGGCATGCTAGTTAGACGGTAAAAACACCGGATATGTTCATTTACTGGAATATATTACTTATTGTCCAACAGAGTCCAAGTTTCCTCCTTTTTCTCTATCCCTGTGCGTTTGCGTTTTGAGAACAATCGCGTTTGGGTAAAAATCATAGAGAGGTAGCAGTTTTCCCTGGTTTATGGACATGGTTCTCGCAGACGGTCAGGCCGGTTCAGCCGGTTCGACAAGTGATGAGAGTAAAACCTAAATCCAAAAACCAGGGGTTTCTTTTGTACCGTGTAAACTTTTTGATAATTACGCGCGTTAATACTAATAGCCAATGGAATGGTTCTGAATGGGTATTTAGCTGAAGGTAACAGCTCACTCTTCGTGAGAATATACGTACAAACTAGCATCCTGAGCTCCGTCGAAGGGCGCGGTCAAGTTTAGTTACATGTCACTTCGTAGCCGCATACTTCGTCCTTCGTCAGGCTCAGGAGGGCTCAGCAAGCACACATTGTAATCCACAAGAGTGAGCTCTTACAGCTGAAAAGTTACCTTGACACAGCAATACATGTTTATATATACTTTAGCCAGTAGAGTTATGTGTCGGTCCAACTGGGTCGGCGCTGGTCGGCGCCATTTAGAGGTGACATTTCCGACTGGAGGTCTTTCAACTTGGATAAGCTAGTATTGACCGGCGGTGCGCGTCTTGAGGGAACAATTGTTTCCAGCGGCAGTAAAAATGGCACCCTCGCGATAATGGCCGGAGCGCTTTTGGGTAAGGGCGAAACGGTTTTACACAACGTCCCAGCGATTGGGGACGTCCGGACAATGATGGATATGTTACGCGCTCTTGGCGTCAAATGCGAGGAATACCCCAAGGGTATTGTTCGTATTGACGCTACCGAGATAGATGTCACAGAGGCGCCCTACGAGCTTGTAAAGCGTATGCGCGCGTCTTTTTGTGTTCTTGGCCCGGTTCTCGCCCGTAAAGGCTACGCAAAGGTAGCTATGCCTGGCGGATGCGATATCGGCGCGAGGCCCATTGATTTTCACGTCAAAGGAATCCAGGCGCTTGGAGCCTATGTAAATATTGACCACGGATTCGTTGAAGCAGAATGCGAAAGGCTTTGTGGAACCGAGGTTTATCTGAATTTCCCCAGCGCAGGCGCAACTCAGCACATTATGAGCACGGCCTGCCTTGCTGACGGTATGACCGTGATCCACAATGCTGCCACAGAGCCGGAAGTTACTCAACTGACTGATTTTCTGACGGCTATGGGCGCTCGCATCGAAGGCGCAGGCACAAACACTGTTCGTATTGAGGGCGTTAAAGAACTTCGCGGCGCTAATTACGAAGTGCCTGCAGACCGAATGGAAGCAGGCACTTTTGCAGTTGCCGCAGTAATCACCAGAGGCGATGTTCGTATAGAGGAAGTCCAGTATGATGACATTGAGCCCTTTACCCTTAAGTTGCGTGAGGTTGGCGCGATAGTTGACTTTGCGGATAATTGCATGAGAGTGCGCTGCAACGCACGGCCGATGGCGACTGATATTATGACCATGCCCCACCCCGGATTCCCCACTGACCTGCAACAGCCGTTTGCGGCTCTTCTTGCAACGGCCCAGGGAACCTCTGTGGTCACTGAGAACGTATATGAACGCAGATTCAGATATGTCAATGAACTCATTCGAATGGGAGCTGATATCAAGCAGGACGGGCGAACGGCGGTCATAAACGGCGTTGTCAAGTTGACTGGAGTCCAGGCTGTAGCGTCTGATTTACGCGCTGGCGCTGCCCTTGTATGCGCAGCCTTGGGCGCTGAAGGTAAGAGTGAGATCAGCGGCATTGAGCATCTACAGCGCGGATATGAAAACATGGTCGAAAAACTGAAAGCGCTTGGCGCTCAAGTAAGCGCTGTACCTGATGAACAGGAGAAGGAAACTGTCTTTGTTTAACCTGGCGCCAGAGCTCGGCATCGACTTGGGGACCGCGAACATTCTCGTATACCTTAAAGGACGTGGAATTGTTCTTCGTGAACCGTCGGTAGTAGCTATCAATACATCCAACAACTCCCTGGTGGCGGTCGGTGAGGAAGCTCGTCTAATGATCGGGCGAACGCCTGGTAACATCGTGGCAATTCGGCCGATATGCGAAGGCGTCATAGCGGATTATTCAACCACACAGCAAATGCTGGATTACCTCATTACGAAAGTCTGCGGCGGAAAAAGGAAATTTTTCAAGCCCACGGTAATTGTGGCCGTTCCATCCGAGATAACCCCCGTGGAAAAGCGCGCGGTCGTGCAAGCTGCACGAAATGCGGGCGCTAAATTGGCTTTGCCTATTGAAGAACCGTTGGCCGCGGCAATCGGCGCGGGGCTGCCGATCAGCGCCCCCGGCGGGAACATGATTGTTGATATCGGAGGCGGTACAACTGATATCGCGGTTATCTCGCTTAGCGGAATCGTTATTTCCAAGTCCATCAGAATTGGTGGAAATAAGATCGACGAAGTCATCGCGCGTCACATCAAGACAAAATACAGCCTTATGATAGGCGACCGCACTGCTGAGGAAATCAAGATTAAAATAGGCAGCGCGTATAAGCTTGAGACAGAGATGGCGTTGGAAGTGAGAGGACGAGACCTTATTGCGGGCTTGCCCAAGACGATAGAAGTGACATCCGATGAGATTCGGGAGGCTCTGTCAGAGACCCTTGGGGCTATTGTGGATAGGGTGAAGAGTGTCTTGGAGCACACCCCGCCGGAACTCAGTTCGGATATCATTGAGCGCGGAATGATGCTCACTGGAGGTGTCGCTCTCCTGCGCGGTCTTGACAAGCTTCTGGCGAGCCAGACGGGCATACCGATCCATGTGGCTGAGGACCCGCTGTCATGCGTAGCAGTCGGCTGCGGCCGCGCTTTGGATCAGCTCGACGCCATTCGCGACCATTTCCTGGAAACAGGATTCGATTCATAAGCCCAATCTGATACAATAACAAAAGCCCCCCGAGCTTTCCGCGAAACTACAGGGGTTTAAAGATTTTGTTTTAGGCGGCCACTATAACAGGCCGCGCCTTGGTCGTCGGTTCGGGAATGGGCTTGCCCTCATCTCTCAGAACATCCATATACAATGATATTGCCTCTCTAACATTTTCCTCCGCTTCCTCAATGGTTTTTCCCGTAGATACACAGCCAGGTAAATCAGGCACATAAACCGAGTAGTTCGTGCCTGCCCATTCGAATATAACAAGATATTCTTTCATAGCTTACCCTCCAGACGGGCCTGATCGCGAACGCTCTTGAGTGTGCCCGGAGCCAATTCATCTGACATGTGACCAGGCACAACAACAATCCCGTTCTTGTTTTCGTTCTTGAATACGCGATGACTCCCGCGAGTCCGAACAACATACCAGCCATCATCCTGCAGTATTCTTATTACGTCGCGCACTTTCATTATACCACCAATATCCGAATATTGGATTTTACAGTCATCTAAAACTCCAACTCTCCCTGCACATCATGCTCTGCATCAACAATCGGCTCAATCACCTTCTTAGGCCGAACTTTGGCTGGAGGAGCATGCTTTTTTTGCACGCCTTCGTTTGCGAGCTGGTCTGCGCGCTTGTTGAATTCGCGCAATATATGCGAAATGCTGACCCTCTTGAAATGCTTGAGAATAGACATCACCTCAGCATATAGCGGCTTCAAATTCTCTGACTTTACTTTATAAATACCAGTGATCTGCCTTTCAAGAAGCTCGCTGTCGGTGCAGATTTCGATCTCATTGGCCCCAAGCTCCAAACATTCCTGAAGACCTCGGATCAAAGCCTTGTATTCCGCCACATTGTTAGTGGTCTTGCCGATGTAATCTGCAATCTCGCGGACAGGTTTTCCATCGTCCGTTGAGATAATCACTCCAATACCGGCATCGCCCGGATTGCCCTTAGAGGCGCCGTCGGTGTATATAATATATTTACTCATCACACATCCAGTATCAGCATTCGGCCGCAGTTTTCGCAGTATTGGACATCATCCATTGCATAAAGATTTCGTATAATGAACGAGGTAATTGCGACGTGGCAGCCTTCACATTTGCCTTCGATAACCATCGCAACACCCGTGCTGCCGCTTTTCTTTCTGATTGCATCATATCGGGTGAGAATTGCATGATCAGTTATTTTTTCCGCAGCGCTATCTCGGAGAGCAGACAATTCCGCCAATTCCACTTCAAGACGAGCTTTTTCGACCGATTCTTTCTTGATCGCAGCCCGCGCCACCCTCTCAGCTTCCTCAAGGGTTTTCGCCGCTTCGCTCACTTTTTTCTGAGCGCTCTCGACTTCATCATAAAGATCAAGCACCCGCGGGTCCAGTTGCCCCTGCTGGTCTTTAAGCATCTTGATCTCTTTTTCGATGGCCGCAAGCTCTTTAGGATTGGAAATACTCCCCGCATAGAGCCGCTTCTCCATATTGGCGCGCTTATCATCAATAGTCTTCAGCTTCAGCTCGCTGTCTTTGAGATCGATATCCAGGCCCAAAAGCATTTTCTCGGCCGATTCTTTTGCAGCCTTCGCGACGGAGTATTGCTTTCTTAAATCCCGAGCCCCATTCATTGCGGCCAATAGCGCATTTATTTTTGTTATTTTAAGATCAATATTTTGTAATTCATACAGCGCCGTCATTTGAGCATTCATGAACCGATTCCTCCGCGTCCTATCTCGGACCGCAAAGAGATTGTAGCAGATGGCACATTACATGTGCAATGGGCGGGTAATAGATTTCATAGGTCTATCAATCAGGTGCACGCCATATTTGTGACTATCAACAACTTTAATCACGGAATCACGGAATTCATGAATCACGGAAGGGAGATAGTCCGAAAAGATTTAGTTTAGCGGGACGTTCCCCCTTGAACCAATTGTCAAATATACCATTTCTGTGTTTCCCTTATTCCGTGTTTCCGTGATCGCATTTTCTGACCATTTATTTGGCGTGCACCCCTATCAATCGAAAAGATATCCAAACAATGTCTTTTGTGGTATAATTCCTGAGTTGCCCTTTATCGTATTCTATGGCACGGCGGAGCGAACTCATGATTGAAGAAGATATAAGATTTAAGACATCGCGAGGCCTAAAATTGGCAGGATTGCTGCTTGCTCCGAATGCAGGAATTCATGACATTGTCGTTTTCGCCCACGGTACCGCCAGCAACAAGTTCAGCCCTCGCAACCGAGGCATAGCGGAGGGGCTATTGAAGCTGGGCATTGCCTCTTTTCTCTTCGATTTCACCGGGCACGGCGAGAGCGACGGCCTGTTCCATCAATCAACAAAAGATCAGCAATTCGACGACCTAATCAGCGCTATTGATTATCTGGACATCCAAACGTTTGTGAAAACGCGTTTCGTAGGCGTTAACGGTTCCAGCACCGGCGGCGCTGTAGCTATACGCGCAGCAGCAGAGGATGCTCGCATTCAGGTGATGGCGCTTCGCGTTCCCCGCAACTATGATGTCATACCCTTCGCCAATCTGGTGAAGGCGCCAACTCTGGTTATTCAAGGCAGCGAGGATCAGATTGTCCTTCCCGAAGCAAAAGAAATCTATGAGGCCCTCGGGGGGCCAAAAGAACTGCTGATTATTGAGGGCGCTGGGCATCTCTTTGACGAGAAACCGGAATATTTGAAAAAAATGACGGATGCATCCTGCGCCTGGTTCGAAAACTGGTTGAAGAATATCCCAGAAACAGATTAGATCTGGTTTCCGGCGAGTAACCGCTCAGCGGCAGCTATTGCGTCCAAAGTCCCAATGTCAGTCCATAGACCCTGCAGGAAATAAGCATGGATGTCATGATTATCCGCAATCATTTTGTTTATTGCGTCACCGATCTCGTACTCTCCACGAGGTGACGGCTCGATCCTCACCAAGTAGTCGAAAACAGTCGGTTCAAACACAAAAAGCCCGGCGCTGTGCCAGTTGGATGTAAACTCACCCTTGGGAGGTTTCTCAATGATCTGAGAAACACATCCTCGCGAATCGAGCGTCACAGACGCTCCGTTGCTGGGATCATCGACCCAGTTGAGCGTCATCACCCCCGCGCCGCCAAGCTCCTCAAAACCTCGCACAGCGCCTGCGTAGTTCACTGAACTGGTGATGATGTCTCCGTAGGTCATCAGCAGATTGGATCCCGCCACACTTTCCCGCGCAGCCAACAGGGCAGCGCCAGTGCCGCAAGCATCTGACTGTTGGACGTAGTCGATCTTAATCCCAAACCGCGATCCGTCGCCAAAATGCTCTATGATCTTCTCAGCCTTGTAACGCACCACCAGAACAAGTTCTTCAATCCCAGCGCTATGAATTCCACATATTATATAATCAAGAGCTGGTTTTCCCGCCAGAGTAATCATAGGTTTGGGAATGTCCTTTGTCAGCTCACCAAGACGAACTCCTTGACCGGCAGCCAGAATAACAGCTTTCAACTTCTAACGCTCACTTTCCGGAAGCCAGATATCATCATCAACGATGCCGAGTTCTTCAATGATTGGAGCCACCAGGCTAGTCATTCCCGCCATCTCGATCTGATGAGCGTCACTTCCTATAGAGAACTTGACCCCGGCCTTCTTGCATAGCCCCAAAAAACGCATTCTAAAGCGCATCTGCTCTGGAACAAGTGACCTGGGGCTAATCTCAATCGCCACGCCATTCTCTTTGGCCTGAGAAATGACTTCTATCATCTCATGATCTTCCAGAAGATTCAGCAGCGCCGGATCATGTGTCCCCGGCATTACATATAACGGGTGAACGACCACATCCGCAAAATCCAGCGAACAAGCATATTCAAACATCCTCAGATAATGCTGGGCAATAGCTCGACGATCATGGCGATCGGGCCTCACAACAAAAGGATTACTGAAATGGTTAGCTGCGACAGCTATGAAATCCAGTTTTTTACGCATCTCATCGGTCACTGTGTGTTTGCCAACATCAAGCACATCCGCCTCACACCCAAGATATACTTTCATCGATGGATGCAGATTAGACAATTCACACCTTGTCTGCCAAAGAATACCGGTATCAGTATCAGCGGTGATGTGGTCAGTTATGCCAAGATACTCGATACCCCTCTCGCCACATATATCTAGAATAGCCGAAAGTTCCATATCTTGACGAGCGCAAGGTGAAAGAACCGAATGCATGTGAAAATCACATCTCCTGAATAATTCTGATTTGCTCATTTATGCTCCATTTCAAGATAACAGCGCTCGCGATAAATCACGAGCGCCGATCAAATTATATCAAAAACACCGGTAACTGCCCTAAGTCATAATCAGGTATGGCGCTTCCAAAATAGACTTCACTGCGCCAAGGAACTCCGCAGCGGGAACCCCATCCATCACTCTATGGTCAAACGACAAGCACAAGTTCATCATTGATCTGATCTCAATGCGCCCATCGACCACCACCGGCTTATCAACAATCTGGCAAACGCCCAAAATCGCGCTCTGTCCGGGCATAATGACTGGATTGAACACATCCACGCCGTAAGCGCCTAGATTCGTAATCGTGAACGTACCACCGCGATAATCCTCGCCCCTGGCCTTCCCGCTCCTTGCCCTTGAGACCAGTTCTTTAATCTCGGCGGAAATCACAGGCAAAGCCTTAACAGGCACATTCTTTACCACCGGCGCCACCAGGCCGCCCTCTACGGCCATTGCAACTCCGATATTGACCTGATTGTGAATTATGATCTGATCCCCTTGAATCGAGGAATTAACAATAGGGTGGCTCAATATAGCGCGGCCCACAGCCTTGACTATAATATCAGTAAAAGATATTCGCACACCATGCGCTTTCTCGATATCTTCCAGCAATTGACTCCTAAGCGCAACACACTGGGTCATATCAACTTCGCTCACTAAAGTGACATGCACAGCAGACCGCGCGCTATTTGCTACATTATCAGCAACCGCCTTACGAATACCTGCAAGCGGAATTGATGCGCCAAAAGGAGTATCCGATCCAGGCATTTTCGTGAACATCGAAGCTGCCGCTTCCACGTCCTCACTGGTTATCTTGCCTCCAATTCCGCTGCCGGTGATCATACCAAGGTCAATTCCTCTATCTGCTGCCATTTTATCCGCTAACGGAGTGGTCTTATGTGATGCGGCGTAATCAAGAATATCTTTCTCAACAATCCTGCCGCCTGGGCCTGTCCCAAGCCCGGCAAGAAGATCAATATCAATGCCCTGCTCGCGAGCTACACGTCGCGCTGAAGGGGACGCAAACACCTTTCCACCCTCCTCATGACTAACCGGCGGAATTTCTCCCCTCAGAGGGGGATACTGCATTTCCGATGGGGAAATCTCAGGAGTAGCGGTCGGCTCCTGGGCGGATGATTTGCTTGTATCGGGTACAGCCAGCATATCATCAATAGACTCGCCAGGCGTGCCAATAATTGCAATTGGGGCCTGCACCGGCACGACCTCATCCGGCTTCGCTAAGATTTTCAGCAAGACTCCACCAGCCGGAGCCTCGACCTCCATGTTCACCTTGTCGGTCATTACCTCAAGCAGCGGCTCTCCCTCGATAACCGTATCGCCTTCTTGCTTGAACCACTTGATTATTGTCCCCTCCTCCATTGTTTGGCCAAGGAGCGGCAGCAGCATCTTTGTAGCCATTAGCGTATATCAACCTCACAGCACAACCTGCAAGAGGCATGCGTAATCTTGTCTAATTATACACCAAACTCCGCCCGATATCATAACGCCTAATTGCTTTTGCCATTTCCATCTGCCTCGGGTTTGCGAACTGGCATCCAGTCTTGATATAATACCACGTAGTCAGATACTCAATGATGCGTATTTTGACGTGTTTCGCGTCTTCCTGTCAAAAGATAGATCGAACGCGGCTGCGCTTATAAGGAATTCAAATGGGACTCAATATTGCAAAGAAAATCATCAAGGAACACCTGGTTGAGGGAGATATGCTTCCTGATGAAGAAATTGCCATAAAAATCGACCATACTCTGACTCAGGACGCCACTGGAACAATGGCGTATCTTCAGTTTGAAGCAATGGATATACCGCGAGTCAAGACAAAGCGCTCCATGAGCTATGTCGACCACAATACCCTGCAAACCGGCTTCGAAAACGCTGATGACCACGCATATCTTCAGAGTGTGGCGGCGAAGCATGGCCTTTATTTTTCGCGCCCTGGCAACGGCATCTGCCACCAGGTGCAGTTTGAGAGATTCGATGTGCCCGGAGACACTCTTCTGGGCTCAGACAGCCACACTCCTACAGCTGGCGGCCTTGGAATGCTTGCTATAGGCGCTGGCGGGCTTGATGTGGCAGCCGCAATGGCCGGAGCGCCTTTCTATATGCCCATGCCGAAAACCACGCTAATAAAACTCTCTGGCAAGCTGCAGCCTTGGGTTTCAGCGAAGGATGTAATACTTGAAGTATTGCGCATTCTCACGGTTAAAGGTGGAGTGGGCAAGATTATGGAATATGGCGGCGAGGGCATTGCAAGCCTTTCCGCCACCGATAGGGCGACAATCACCAACATGGGCGCTGAACTCGGAGCTACAACCTCCATCTTCCCGAGCGATGAAGTTACCAGGCAGTTCATGGCATCGCAGGGTCGAGAAAACGAATGGAAAAAGCTCAAGGCCGATCCTGACGCCGAATATGACGAGACCATAGAGATCAATCTGAACACACTCGATCCGATGATCGCTCAGCCGCATATGCCGGATAATGTCGTAAAGGTCTCAGAAGTTGCTGGAACCAAAATCGACCAGGTCGCCATAGGAAGCTGCACCAATTCATCGCTTAGAGACCTGATGGTTGTTGCGGGCGCTCTCAAAGGCAAAACTGTGCACCCTACGGTCAGTTTGTGCATCTCCCCAGGTTCCAAGCAGGTTTTTGAAATGATTGCGCGAAATGGCGCTTTGGCTGATCTCATCGCATCAGGCGCTCGCATTCTGGAATCCGCGTGCGGTCCATGTATTGGCATGGGGCAGTCGCCAAAGACCAACGCGGTATCTATCCGCACATTCAACCGCAATTTCGAAGGCCGCAGCGGCACAAATAGCGCTCAGGTCTTTCTTGCTGGCCCCGAGGTCGCAGTAGCTGCCGCAATATTCGGCGAGATAACCGACCCAAGAAAGCTTGGAACTGCAATCAGCTTCAATGTGCCTGAAAAATATCTTGTTGACGATAACATGATTATCCCTCCGGTTGAAAACACAGACAACATTGAGGTAATTCGCGGCCCGAACATTAAACCGCTTCCGCAGAACTCTGAGCTGCCCGAAGCAATTACAGGCAAGATTTTGCTCAAAGTTGGCAATAACATCACCACCGACCACATCATGCCTGCTGGCGCGAAGGTCTTGCCTCTCCGCTCTAATATCCCTGCAATCTCCGAGCATGTATTCGCGCCGATTGATCCCGAATTCCCAAAACGGGCGAAAGAATGCGGCGGTGGATTGATATTGGGCGGCGAGAACTATGGGCAGGGATCTTCCCGCGAACACGCGGCGCTCGCTCCCATGTATCTTGGGGTGAAGGCTGTAATATGCAAGTCGTTCGCGCGCATTCATCGCCAGAATCTTATCAACTTCGGCATTTTCCCGCTCAAACTGGCAAATCCTGCTGATTATGACAAAATCAATCAGATGGATGAAGTTCAAATTCCGAATGCTGCAAGCGCCCTTAAGATTGGCGAAACTACCTTGGAACTTATCAACAAAACATCTGGAGCAACAATCCAGCTTGCGCATGACCTTTCGGCTCGTGAAGTCAAAATTGCGTTGGCTGGCGGACGGCTTAATGAGATCAGGTCTAAGAGTTAGACAATTGCAAAGCAAAGGAAGCAAAGGGCACCATGAGTTATTGTGTGGATAGAGCGCCAGTTTCCCGAGAAAGAACATTGACCAGTTGCGGAAATTGGCAAACTGTCCGAACCCGTATGCGCAGGTGACTTTGTTAATGAATGTACAATATATTTCCTTTATGAGAACGCTGATTGCACCGGACTACAAGTAGCAATATTCATCACGGAGTTGACATAACGTCTGGGCGAACTTATAATACGTTTACTGGCTTAGAGTAGGACTGTACTTCTTAACAATAGTGTTTATCAACAGACTTATTCATTGCACAAGACAAGAAAGGTGGTATACATGAATCAGACACTGCAAGAAAATGAACTATGGACAAAACAGGATCTGATGGAGGTGGCTAAGCGTCAAAAAAATGTTCTATTAATGCTCCCGATCGGGATACTCTTATACATCGCTGTCAACCTCTGTCTATCCCTCCCTCCCCCGGTTTCACTTATCGCGTTACCTGTGGGCTTCATATGGGCAATACTCGTGGCCTTCGCCTTCTACAAGATGGCAGAAGCATTGCGTTTGTCAAACTCAGTGGTCTACTTTGTCCTGGCATGGATTCCGTTTGTGGCGTTGATTGCACTTCTGAACTTAAATAGCAAGGCTATCAAGAAGCTGCAGGACAACGAAATCAAAGTTGGTTTCATGGGAGTCAAAACGGCAGACTTTGAAAAGCTTCTGTAGGCTGACCAAAGAGGCACACAAAAGCGCATAGCACTACACAAAAGTGCGAGCACATATTCGACATTGTGCTCGCACTGTTTGTTTATCTGCATTAGGCATAACTTAGGCTTTCTTGGCGGCAGCCACGGCATCATCCACGCTATCGAACATGTGAAACACTGAATCAAGCCTGGTTGTTTTCAGGATTCTGTCTATGGCGTTATTGCATTGCACGAGGCTCACCGTGCCGCCAACGGGACGCAGCCTCTTGGTAGCGGAAAGAAGCGCCCCAAAACCGCTGCTGTCCATGTATGTGACTCCGGCCATATTGATAATTAAGCGCTTCTGGCCTCTTGATAAAACGCCGTCGATGGCTTCCTTGAACTGAGGCGCAGTGTATACGTCGATCTCTCCCTTAATCTCCAATACCTCTGCGTCGTCGATCTTTCTCAGTTCAGAATCTAAACGTATTCCCTCCATCTGAAGCCTCCTCAACTGCGCTATTGCTATAAAATCAGTGCGTTGGTCTGGATGCTATAACTATAACATCGAGTGTCAAAGATGCTGCCCAATGCAACACAAAACAAGGAACGAACGATTTTGCGTTCACAGCAATAATACCAAGAATAATACCGGCGCCAAACGAAGCATAGAACTCTGAGGTGGGCTTTCCATAATGAAGCAGCCCGAAGGCTAACGCCTGCAAAAGCACCGCCCACCAACCAATAGAGCGTTGCAACCCAAATAACAAGTATCCTCGAAAGAAAAACTCCCAGCAAAACATATAAAGCCCATAGCTCGCGAACGCATAAACCGCCAACCAGGGTGCGGATTGCCACGGATTGCCGCCAAATATGTTCGAGAACTCAACTGGATATCTGAATCTTCTAAATATCGGATAATAGTTCTGATACGCATCCCAACGGCTGACAATTGCCATTACAACACACATCGCCGCGAACATAAGAATTAGCGGAACCCACACACGTTTCCAATTACCCAGGGCAAAGCCAAACTTACTGGGCTCCTCTCGAAATATAAACAATATTGAGAGCATAGGCAGCCATAAAAGCGCCATAACATTGCCGACTATATAGCGGTCATAGTTATTTTCAATCTGCTGAAATCGAAAAAGCCCTGCTACAACCGCCGCGCCGATCAAAAACACAACCAGCGGTACTATTCTATTCTTATTCAAAACCCTGACTCTCCAAACCCGCCTTTAGACTTTGTTCCAAATCTCTAATATCAAAGCTCGCAAGGCGGCCGTTACTTAGGATTTCTTTACCGCCAACCATCGCCATCATCACATCTGATGGGCAGCGCGAAAGAATGGCCAGGCCCAAGTCTTCACAGGGCAGCATTCTCGCCATATCAATGGCAATCATATCTGCGCGCTTGCCTGGTTCTATCGATCCTATTATATCACTTAATCCAAGCGTTTTGGCGCCGCCAAGGGTTGCAATTGAAAGTATATTATTTGCCGTCATTGCCAGCGCATCCTTCGCAAAATTTCGAGCAAATCGTAAGGCACATCGCATTTCATCAAAAAAATCAAGGTTTCCGCAGCTGCCGGCGCTGTCTGTTCCCAGTCCCACACAAGCGCCTGCTCTGATAAACTCCGTAATGGGAGCGATTCCCGCCCCAAGAAAAGCATTCGATCTAGGGCAATGAACAACACTCGCGCCAGATGCCGCTATCATCGCAATTTCTTTTGAATCCACATGCACGCAATGGGCCAGGCTGACGCCCTTTCTGAGCAGCCCAGCATCGGCAAGGCGCCTTGTGGGAGTGTTTCCTGATATCATCGGCTCATAGCCCAGTTTTCGCCGCCAATCCGCCAATGGGCCAGCGCCGTCAAGGCAGTATTGTGTTTCCGCCGAAGTCTCAGCAAGGTGAATGGCAACCGGCAAGCCAGACTCTGCGCAGAATCGCAGGACTTCGATATTTGAGGTATAGACGGAATGCGGAGAGAGGCCGATTTTCACACGATCAGACATGCCTGCCTGCAATTCGCCCACGCTGTCCACCGCCGCAGCGCAACCATCAGCATGATTCGCGCCCATGCTCTGACCGAAGATTTCCTTATAGACAATACCACGCAACCCCATCTGATCGATCGCGCTCGCGGCCGCTCCTGAAAAAGAAGAATCACCGAGGCAAGTAACGCCGGACAACGCCAATTCCGCGCATCCGAGTTTAGCCGAGGCAAGGATTAACTCATAATCCGGCGCCCTACCCTTGCGAAAACCAACCGCGTCTATCCAATCCCACAAGTTGAGGCCGTCCAGCCTGTTTCTGCTCATAGTATAGTCTATATGGCAGTGAGCATTCACAAAACCAGGCATCAGCGCGCAGCAGCCGAGGTCGCGCACAGGCTCATGGGGATATTTATCTGTAAGACCAACGCCAACCGCCGAGATCAGTTCGCCGCTGACCAGCGCCTCACCGTTTTCTATAACCCC
>JAPLCU010000190.1 GCA_026392045.1 Armatimonadota bacterium | reverse complement strand
CCCGCGCAATCGCTGAGCAGTCGCTTCAAACCAGCCATTACTGACTAGCCTGGACTGGCAGCTAACTGTCGAATAAGCAATTACAGTCCGGCCACTTTCAGGCCGGTGAGTGACACAAGCTTAGCTTGGCGCACCGAAACATCTAACGAAGCGGCTCGGCGGGAGCCTCGCCCTCCCTGTTTGTCACCAAAAACTTTTGTCTCCCATAATTATAAGACAACGAGAATTCCCGAATTTGGCCTAATTTCTGGTATATTTCAGTTAAATCTTGTTCACAGGTTAGGGGGCAGCGGTGTCTTGAGCTCCTGAACCGCTGAGACGCTGAATGGAATGAAGGGATGAAGCTGGGATTAGGGGTTTGCCGTGCAGCCGGGAGGTTTTGATGTTTCGGGTTTTTGGTGTCATGAATTCTGAATGCACAGTGCATGCCGAAATTCCGAAACATCGAAAACAGTCAACCTGCTCCTACGAACCTGCATCTTTCTAATAGAAGGCCATATACTGTAGAATAGGAGCTGTTATGGAAAAGCTCGCATTTCTTGTTATTCGGACCCAGTCCGGGGATTTGGATTCTTACGGCGAAATAGTGCGTCGGTTCCAGGATATGGCATACGGCTATAGCTACTCGATACTCGGTGATTTCTCTGCTGCAGAGGATGCCGCGCAGGAGTCGTTTATCCAAGCATACAAGGAGCTTGCGAATCTGCGCGAACCGGAAGCGTTTCCGGGGTGGTTTCGGAGGATAGTGTATACGCAGTGTGCAATGATCGCGCGGCGTAAGTTTGTGCCGACGGTCCCACTGGATGATGCGGCCGAGATACCATCCGCTGCCGCCGGTCCTTATGAACTCGCCGAACAAAGCGAGATGCGCGACAGGGTCCTTGACTCTATCCGTGCTCTTCCTGAAAACGAACGCGTCGTTACAGCCCTCTTTTACATAAACGGATACTCACACGATGATATCGCCGGGTTCCTGGAGGTGCCGCTTTCAACGGTCAAGAGCCGCCTGCACACCGCCCGGACACGGCTGAAGAAAAGGATGACAGACATGGTAAGCGAATCTCTACATACAAACAAATTGCCCGAAGACTTCGGAAGCCGGGTGCTTTCGTCGATACCAGTACTCACATGGGGAAGCGGCAAGGAATGTACATTTGCCGGAGCTTTGGAGTCGGCGCTGTCGGTGACCAACCACCCCTGCAGCTATGAAACGATCATGGGCGGGACCGGGCTTGCATTTCGAACGCGCTGGTGGAAAACAATCGACGGCGGCGGTTGGTGCGGGTCGAGCCCTGTGGGAGAGTTTCCCGAGGAGAGAGAGGCTGCCGGGAATGTCACAGGTTGGCTTATACGGACCGAAAACCATCTTTGCAATCCAGAGGCGCATATGGAGCGCTTCGCGCCGGATATTGTGGCGTCCATTGACAAGGGCTTGCCAGCGCTGGGCTATGACGAGGGCTTCAATATGGCGGTTATCTGCGGTTACGAGGATGGGGGCCGCACTATCCTGATGCGTGACTACTACCGCGGTGACCAGACCAATCGGATCGAAGCTGACAGGCTACCGCCGTTCTTGCTATTCCTGACCGAATACATCGGAGCGGCGTCCCGCGAAGACAACTTGAGGATGGCCATGGAGATCGCGGTGAAGAACTTCTCACGCCCTGATCCGGTAATGGACAAAGGGGGAGCATACCACTATGGCGAGCATGCTCTTGCAAAATGGGCCTTAGACATCGCGCACTATGATGATTATTCCCAGGAGGAGCAGAATGTGTTGTATTCTGTGAGTTCGTGGAACTCCCGCAGCCTTTGGGATGCTCGCATGGCAGCAACCAGCTTCTTGCGACAGAACCTGGACTTGGCTGATTTAGCCCCAGCCGCCGATCTCTACTCGCAGGAAGCGAGTCTCCTCTACCGTGCCTCAGTCGAGCTCAAAGAAGCCTTTCACAGTCATGGGTTTGGCAAGTCCATCGCCGACTGGTCCCCAGAGGTAAGGCAGCGCGAAATTGACCTGCTTAACCAGGCCCGGGAGATCGAGGAGGAGGCCATTGGATTGATGGCTGCTCATTTGTGATTGATGATTACTGTCCGCAATCTAGGTCTGCATTATATGCGGATATCCAAACTGGCCTTTGGACTGGGTTGTGGGCGGCTGCTACGCACAATTACTCCAACCGGTTGTCTACTTCAGGCGGTTGTTCTCTGCTTTCTCTTGCTGCTATTCCTCCGTAGGCCCACAGGCGTGGTGGCGTTTGACGAATTTGATCCGCAATGGTACAATCCCAGCATGAGTGACACTTCAATCGAGAAAAGAGAACAGAAGGCGAAGCGGTTTCCCATTGAGATAGTGGAATATAGCTCGGTCTGGCCGCGGCTCTACGAGGAAGAGGCGCAGTTCCTGAGAGAGCGGTTTGGGCCGGTGATTGTTCGGATCGAGCACTATGGCAGCACGGCGGTTCCGGGGTTGGCCGCCAAGCCATGTATTGATATACTCGTGGAGATCAGCTCGTTCGATGTCGCCGAACGGGAGATTGTTCCAGTGCTGGATGCACTGGGCTATGGCCATGACTGGTACAAGGATCATATTGTGTTCTTCAAGGGGTATTTCACTGACGAGGCGGTAAAGTGTCATATCCACATGGCTCCTGCCGGGCATCGGCTGTGGGAGGGGTTGCTCTTCTCGGGTTACTTGCGTTCACATCCTGAGGTTGCCAGGGAATACGAGGAGCTGAAGTACCGCTTGGCCAATCAGCATTGTTTCGACCGGGAGGCCTACACCGATGCCAAGACCGCCTTCGTCCGGGAGATAACTGAGAAGGCAAGTAGGGAGACGGGTTAGGGTACTCTGTCCCCTACTTGTCACTCTCTGAGCACATCATCTTCGCATTAGGACGGCCGACAAAGCGCAGGGGATTCATCCTATAGCGCTTGATTCAGCAGCTTTGCAACCTTATTTCCGTTGCCCCAGGAATCGAGCGACCACAGATCAAAGCCCTTTTACATCACATCTCCACATCGTTAATAATCAGCTTGAACCTGTAGCCGAAGAAATCTGCGGCGCGTCGGCACATTAGCATGCGAGTAAGGAAGATTTCGAAGTATTCCATTACCGAAGCTGAATGGTCATCGGTGGTAAGTTCGAGGTTGATGCTTTTGTTTTCCATGTCAACGCGGAGGTGAGATTTTTGCACTGAGAAATTGACGCGGTCATGGATATCGAATGTTAGAGGATTCTGGTTTTGGACGCGCGAGTGATGGACGTCTGATTTGTCCGCGATGATCAGAGCAGCGCTGATTGCGCTGATGGGCGAGCCGTGCTCTTCTTCATGGTTGCCGATTGCAGCGATCACCATTGCGTTCTCTTCCGCCTGCAGGCCAATTTCATTCAGGAGAATGAACGCCATGAGCGCGGCGGTATCAGGGTGACCCTGGCGATTGATGGCATTGCCTATGTCGTGCAGATAACCCGCGATGGCGGCGAGTTCAGACATACGGCCATTGTTGCCCAGATTTGCGATTAGGTCGCGAGCCATTGCGGCGACTATCCCGGCGTGCCGAAAGCCATGTTCGGTATAGCCGAGCGCATCCATTTGATCGTTCGCCGCCTGGATATATATCTTAACTTTTGGATTCCGCCGAATGGTGTCCAGCAAAACTATTTCTTGATCCATTATTATTCTCCTGTCGGCTGATATCGTCGTGAACCGATGCGCGGCGCTTGCGATATTTTGCCATGAATTCTTTGCGATACTCCATCAGCCTCCCCTGTTCTATCGCAGCCCTGATATTGATCATAAAGGTGCGGTAGAAGTAGACGTTATGGAATGTCGCGAGGCGCGAGGCGAGGATTTCATCGCACTTATAAAGATGGCGTAAATAGGCTGCTGAATGATTTTTGCAGCACCAGCAGTCGCATTCCGGGTCCACCGGCGTAAAGTCATTTATAAACTTGTTGTTTTTAATGTTAATGCGGCCCTGCGAGGTGTAAAGAGAACCATTGCGGCCCAGTCTGGTCGGGAGCACGCAATCGAACATGTCTATTCCGCGTATGACGGCATCGAGGATGTCTTCAGGTGTTCCTACCCCCATCAGATACCTGGCTTTGTGCTCCGGCAGATGCGGCACGCTCCAATCGACCGCATTCATCATCAGTTCCTTGCCCTCACCCACCGACACGCCGCCTATGGCGATGCCGTCGGTGTCCAGCGATGCAATAAACTTAGCGCTCTCCTCGCGCAAATCTTTATATACGCTGCCCTGGATGATGCCAAAAAACGCCTGGTTGGGGTCATGGCTGTCGAGAGAGCGTTTGGCCCAGTCATGTGTGCGGTTCATCGCGCCGATTGCATACTCTCGGTCGCAGGGATACGGCGCGCATTCGTCGAACGCCATCACTATATCAGCGCCGATCGCGCTCTGGATCTCCATAACCCGCTCAGGGGTGAACTCGTGGTAAGAGCCGTCCACATAAGAACGGAAAACCACGCCGTCCTCGCCGATCTTGCGGATATGCTCAAGGCTGAACACCTGAAACCCGCCGCTGTCCGTGAGCATATTGCCGCCCCAGTTGATGAACTTATGCAGCCCCCCAACGGTCTTCAATAGGTCATGGCCGGGCCGGAGATACAAATGGTAGGTGTTGCCCAGTATGATCTGAAACCCCATCTCATGGAGCTCCTGCTGGCTCATCGCCTTGACCGTCCCCTGCGTGCCGACCGGCATAAAGACGGGGGTATCAACCGCGCCGTGATTAAGATGAAGCCTCCCCCGCCGAGCAAGCGTTTTGGGGTCTTTGGCTAGAATATCGAACTTAATAGGATTATCTCCTTTTGAAAACTTGTGGATGCCGATTAGCTTATCAGCCAAGTTCATGATACAGCAATGGGGGGTTGGAGGGAAGGGCTTGGAAGCGTTAATGCTAACCGATCGCTGATTCGATCATCGGGGAAATCTCGCTGATCGTCGGGGAAATCCGTTCCCCGACGCACGCTTCGCGGATATCTGATCCGCAGACTCACCTACCTGGGCCTTTATTGATGGAACGGATTTCCGCAACACTTGCGCCCTGGAACAGATTTCCAGGGCGATCAGCGGTCTATTGGGAGAAATATTGAAATGCCGAAACATCCAAGCCGCGGCTCCAAGAGTTTGCCAGCTTTTCCCCAGACTGGTATAATTGCAGCGTTATGCCAACGTACGGTATTGAAGAAGAAGTATTTGTAACCGAGCCGGAACGTCCGACGCTCGAATCATTTTATTACCTCGCCAGGCTCCTTGCCAAAGATCCGGCGTATTACTATACGCACTCTGCCCACAATTTCGCCCGAGGCAAAGACCTCAAGCAGGGTTGGGTGGGCGGGGTCGAGATCAGCACGGGTGTCCATGATGATATCGAAGCGCTGGTCGATGATCTGGCGGTGAGGCGGGCGGAGCTGGCCTCGGTATGCACGGGTTTGATTGTGCCGATGGGGCATTTGATCAATTATAACGCGCCAACCAATACCTGCGCATTGCATATTCACATAGGCGGCATGGAGGATAATCGTCGGCTTTACGGCAATCTCATTCACTTTCTGCCTATTTTAGGGCTGTTTACGGCAAACTCGCCTATGGTTGATGGCGAATATTTCGGGCAGTCTTATAGAATGAGCCAGTCATGGGCGATTGGGCCTATTCAGGATGATTGGAAAGGGCGTTTTCAGGACGTTATTCTCTCGAAACGCCTGGGGACGGTGGAGCTAAGGGTGCTGGACCCTTGCTGGGACCTTGGCCGCGTGCGTTGGCTGATGCGGGCTGTGAAGGCTATCGCTGAGCTTGATATTGAGCTCGATCCTGGCATTGAGACGTATAACACCCTCCGCGCTGAGATTTGCAAGACCGGATTGTTGGATAAAACTATGGGGCTAGCTGAGGAATTGAGGGCGCTTGTCGGTTTTCCAATGGAAATGCTTGAGCGAACAGCATCAGATGAGCTTCAAGAGATGTATAATAAAGATGGGCTGCTGGGCGCATATAGCGCGCTGGATAACGGCTACCGAAACGGCATTTTTGAGCCAAGACCGGTGAATAAAGAACAGAAGGCGGATATCGCGAAAGGAATTGTCGGATTCGCGGCGTATTTCATACCTCGGTTGCCGTATTATGCCTGGAAGGGCTTTAGAGAGTTATGATTTATCTTTATGTATTGATCGCAGTAGCGCTGCTGTGGCTTGGAGCGCTTCTTTTTCTGAGGCGAGTGTGGTTTTACCGCGATCCTCAACGAACGCCCGAGCGCAAGGGCGAAGGCCTGATTATCGCGCCGGCGGACGGCAGGGTTGTGTATATTAAGAAGATAGAAGCGGGAACTCTTTATGCCGAAAAGCTCGGTGAGAAGATCCCGCTGCCGGAGATAACCGGATGCGAAACGCTCGAAGATGAGGGCTGGGCGATAGGCATATATATGTCTCCATTGGATGTGCATTTCAACTATTGCCCGCTGCCGGGTGTGGTCGAGCATATTCATAGAGTGAGCGCCAAACTCAATTTGCCGATGCTGGACCTGTGGGAGTATATCCGCGTGGTTTGGCTGCGCAAAATGGTGGATATGTTCGCGCGCAGATATCATCTGGAGAACGAGCGCAACACCATTTTCATTGACTGCGACGGCATCAAGATCGCCATTGTGCTGATTGCGGATAAGTTTGTGGCGAAGATTCGCTGCTTTGTGGAGCCGCAGCAGAAAGTGGAATATTCGCAGAAGATAGGCTTTATAGAGCGCGGAAGCCAGGTCGATCTGGTGATCTTCAGCGAGGAAGTTGAGTTTGAAGTAGGGCTCAACGACCAGGTCTACGGCGGCAAGACGGTAATCGGGCGGCTTGTGGAAGTTGATGAAGTTGATGATATAATCGCGGCGGGATGATGATGGGTGATAGGTGTTGGGTGTTGGGTGATTGGTGTTGGGTGTTGGGAAGGGACTGTCATTCCCTCGACAACTTGTCATTCCCGCGAAGGCGGGAATCCAGCGCTTGCATAATATGTAACAACTCACTCTTAGTGAGAAAACATGAATAACCCAGCATCCTGAGCTCCGTCGAAGGGCGCGGTCAAGTTTAGTTACATGTCACTTCGTAGCCGCATACTTCGACGGAGCTCAGCATGCTCACATTGTACACATCAAGAGTGAGCTGTTACCATAATATTGCGCCTTTGGAGGTAGATTCGCATGGCAAAGATGGGTTGCTTTTTCTTGTTTATTGTTATAGTAGCTGGGATTGTGGGCTATGATCAGTGGCGTATTGCGCAATTTCAAAACGAAGTACGCGCGATATCGGGTAAGGTGCATGTAGTCAAACCAAAGAAATCCGGTGGGTCAAAGGATCTGGTGACTACACTTGCTGATGCGCAACTTCATACCAAGAAGGCTAAAGAGCTGATCAAAAAGAAGAAACTCGTGCAGGCGCAGGTAGAATTGGATAAGGCGTTGGCGAGCTTGGAATCTGCTAATGGAGTATCGCAGGATATAATCGGCGATGTGGCAGATGCCCTTGGCGATGCGCGTGACAAGACAATCAAAGTTTTCCAGAAGGCTTGGAAAGATGTTTCTGAAGAGGCCAAAACGCCTAAAGTAGACGCAACGAAATAGTTTTGAGCTGTGAACACAGCGTAAGGATAGTTTTATGAAAGTAGCAGCTATTGTGCCGGCTTATAATGAAAAAGAGCGGATCAGCGCGGTTTTAGAGGCCATCAAGGGTGCAAGCGAGGTGCACGAGATCGTAGTGGTGAGCGATGGTTCCACCGACGGCACTTATGAGCTTGTGTCAGATGATCCTAGCCTTAAGGTTGTGCGGCTAGAGCCCAACCAGGGCAAGGGCGGCGCAATGCGGGCGGGAGCGATGAGCACCGATGCAGATGTGATTTTGTTCCTGGACGCCGATCTGGTTGGGATGGATGCAGAAAAGGTGAACTCCATTGTGCGGCCTATTGCCCAAAACCGCGCAGACATGACTATAGGTGTATTCAAAGGCGGCCGCAGCTCAACAGATCTGGCGCAATTCCTCACCCCCTATATATCTGGCCAAAGGGCAATGCGCAGAGAAGAATTCCTCAAGATTCCTCAATTAGAAAATGTGCGCTCTGGTGTGGAGACTGCCATTACCAAATATTTCCGCGCCCACAACCTGCGGGTGGAGCGGGTAACCCTTGCCAACTGCACCCATTGCATGAAAGAAGAAAAGCTGGGCTTCGCGCGTGGATTTGTTGCGCGAATGAAAATGTATGCGGACATAGGCAAAATCATGCTGGACGGGAGAAAGTTTAGGGAATAGGCGCCCCAGGCACGACAAGATCATGGGAACTGTCGTCATCCGTAACAGGTGATTTGAGTGATTAGCAAGCGAGTAAGATTTGCGGTGAGTTATGTGCTGGCGCCGTTGGCTGCGGTGGGGTTATTGTGGTATGTAAACCCCTTAGAAGCTGCGTGGCTGCCAAGATGTCCATTTAATATGCTTACCGGGCTTTATTGCCCGGGGTGCGGGATGACAAGATCGTTGCACCAATTGCTGCAAGGCCATTTGGTTGTCGCTATCGCGATGAACCCGCTGGTGTTGGTTCTTGTGCCGTTTCTTGCTTATTCGTTTGTGATTGAAATATCGAAAGCCCTCGGCAAACCTATGGGTTGGGCGAGGGCTTTTTCACGATGGTATTGGGTGATGGTTGCGGTGGTGGCGGTGTTTGGAATCGCGCGCAACCTGCCGTGGCGCCCATTTAACCTGCTTGCTCCGCATTAAAGCGACTCCACAAGCTCCAAAACTTCGTCTATATGGCCTTCGCTCCAAAACAACAAAAATATCCAAAATAAATGTTCACAACCTGTTGACAATGAGGCATTGTAATAGTATACTAGTGTCTACTACATCAGTAATCATACAATCAGGAGGACGCAATGTATACTAAACACGCAAACATTCTAACCATCAAGAGCCGGAAAGACGCAGTCGCGGAGGTTAAGCGCCGCTTAGAGACCGGAAAACTGACTTTGGAGCAAGCAGCAGACGCGCTGCTGGCTGCGACCGATCATCTGGGGCGCACGCATGGGACTTACACCGAGGTGCAGCTCGCAAGACGAAGTCGATTAGAGAAAAAGCACTCACCATTTATGCAACACGACGACATTCCCGAAGAGGTAAACCAACACCTGCTGAGTCAACGCCTGGATGGACTTATTGATGTTGCTGGGCTTAAGCCTATTGAAGAAATCTGCTTCAGGCTGCACTTCTCCAACATGACCCCGCGGGAAATTGCGCAAATGCTGGGCATCGGGCGCCGCCGCACAGAGCTTCACCTAAGGCTAGCGCGCCGAAAATTGAGACAAGTATACAGAGAAGGGCCTTACGCAGGGTGGTTTGAGGTTTATCTGAGCGAGGTGAGACGAGGGAGGCATAGCTGAGTTATGAGTTATGAGTTTTGAGTTATGAGTTTTGAGTTTGGGAAGGGATTTGAGGAGTTTTGAGTTTTGAATTATGAATTATGAATTGGGGAAGGGATTTGAGGAGTTTTGAGTTTTGAGTTATGAATTATGAATTGGGGAAGGGATTTGAGGAGTTTTGAGTTATGAGTTTTGAGTTGGGGAAGGGATTTGAGGAGTTTTGAGTTTTGAGTTATGAGTTGGGGAAGGGATGGGTTGGTGTCGGGATTAGGGCTTTGCTCTAATCCCGACCACATAAGCGCTGCTCCTGCTCTCGGGCAGCACGATCATTTCTTAATAGCCTGGTATGATTCTGGAGTGTGGAGGCGCATATAGATAGTATAGCGTTCATCAAAGAGCTTGTAGAACGGTATGAGCGTGACATCGTTCGGTTTGCCGACGCCGTCTGTTCGCCAAGTCAGATTCTTTCCTGAAACTGGTTTGACCCAATCATCGACCGGCTTGCCGGAGGCGACGAAGCAAGGCACATCTATTGATGGCCCGTTATGCTTTTCGCGCTGATCATTGGCGAACTGCATATCTTTGGTGAAGTCCTTTGTGCCCAATTGGGCCGCGAGGACAATCGGGCCATACATAACGGCTGCCAGGTTCGCGTCATCAGGCATCGGGGCGAGGTGGAGGCTCATCGGTATCTTAAGCTCGATCTTGTCGCCCGTTTTCCACTTGCGCTGCAGCGTCAGATAAGAAACGGGCTTTGCTTCCACTTTCTCTGGTTTGCCGTTGATTTTCACCGTGACGCCGTTGGTTGCCCAGTAGGGAACACGAATCTTTACGGCCATATCAACGGGTTTTTTAGCCGTGAATGCGATGGAAATGGTGTCCTTTTCAGGGAACTCTGTCTCCATACGCGCTTTCATTCCCTTTTCGGTATAATCCAGCTCGGATGGTATGAAGAGGTTTATATACAGGCTCTTATCGTCATGAAAATAGATGGAGTCGCCATATTTGGCATGGTTCTCCATGCCCGTGCCGGTGAAGCACCAGAATGAGTTGTTCGGCGTGCCAAAAATCTTCCAATGACCGGGCTTCATTGCGACATAATACATGGTCATGCCGGTATCGGGGTATATGGTGGAAAGAATGCCGTTGTAAAGAGCCCGCTCATAGTAATCGGCTTCTTTGGCGTCGGGCATCCACGTAAAAAGCTGCCGAGTGAGCTTGAGCATATTATAGGTACAGCACGATTCCTGTGATTCAACGGAAATCTGCGATGCCATCTTTCCGGGATCGGAGCGCCAGCCTTCGTAGTTACTGGTACCGCCAGTGGCGAAGGAACGAGCGTCTACAATCTGCTTCCAGAAGAATGTGGAGATGTCTTCATAGCGCTTTTCGCCTGTCAGCTCATAGAGGCGGGCTGAAGCGATCACCTGCGGAATGTGGGTGTTGGCGTGCAGGCCGGTGAGCTTGTCTTCGCCTTTCGCGAGCGGGTCAGTGAAGCATTTCTTATCAAATCGCCTGGCGAGCGCAAGATCGTCGGGATTCTTTGTAATAGCGTAAAGATTTGCCAGTGATTCGCCTATCCCGCCGAACTCTGCATTGAGAGACGATTGCATCTTTTCTTCGCTCAGCCTATCCATGCGAAATTTGACCCAGGGGGACATTTTCTTGAGCGCTTCCAGAGCCTGCTTGTTGCCGCAGTAGGTGTAGGCATCCAAAAGGCCTGCGAAAATCTTATGGTATGTATACCACGGCGCCCAAACCGGCTGAGAGTTGTCCACACGGTCGAAGAACGATTCGGGATATGCGCTCAAATAGCCCTTGTTGTAGCCCTGCTTGGGCATTTCTTGCTGGCATTTTGCAAGCTCAGCAACAATGTAATCAACCTTAGCTTTCATAGCCTTGTCGCCGGCAGATGCATAAGTGAGAGCGCATCCTGAAATAAAATGGCCTATGCTATGCCCGCGCAGCTCGCCGTTGGGAGATTCCCATCCGCCCAGAGGCTGCGCCGTAGTCGGCAAGCCTGCCGTGACTCGGAACGTGTGCAATAAACGGTCTGCATCCAGATCATTAAGATATTTGCGGTTGCGCTCCATAGCTGTTTTGAACGGGCTGTCCAGCAGACGCACTTTTTCTAACCGAAAACTCTGCGCCAGAAGCTTGATTGGCTTTGGGCTGGCTATCTCTGCGCAATTGGCGATAGCCGCCGCAAGCATAAGCGCTGCCACAACAAGAATCGTACTAACCTTCAGTTCCATGTTTACCTCTCATCGCGGAAGCGCCAGATATCCGCCGCATTCGCTGCGTATATTATAGCGTTTATGGATGAGAGTTTGCGAATTTCTTGCCCTTATTATTCATGATGTGCGGTAGGCTTCGGCATCAGGATACCGAAGCAACTAATGAAAACTTCTGAATCTATGCTGAAGAATTGCTGAGGTTGTCGTAATGGAGAAGTACTACGTTTACAAATAATAGTATCCTGGCTCGATCTACGAATGCATCCGGCCACTACGCCAATCATTCTAATACCGAGCCAGGATATTTTCACAACTTACTATTAACCGCATCGTCCCATAATAGGAGTAGTTTGGCAATAGCACAAAAGAGAGTTTCTCAAGGCTGCACCGCCTCTTGCGAGAGCGGTGCAGCCTTATGTCAGTGTTACCCGAAGGTAACTAAGTTGTTAATAGATGGTTAGGGAGTGACGCTCTTGTCAGTCTGAACCACACCCTTGACCACTGCCATATCGCCTACGATCTGTGTCGTAGAACCATTAATCGTAACGCCAGCGCTATAGCCATCGCTAATCACATAGGATACACCAGGATCAATGGATATGATCTTACCCCAGACCTTGACATTCCTACCGACGAGCTTGTCGTCAGTCAAGACAGACTTGTTATTGGCGCCATAAGTTGGGCCAGTAACTGGCGGAACATAGACATCGCCGACTCTGTCGACAACTACATCGTCAATGTAGAGGGTATCGCCAGGAGTGACTGTACCCAGACCAAGGACGAGGCCGATGGTTGTAACGCCAGCAGGGATAGCAACGCGAACAGCAGTAAGCTTCGCGGTGTTGTTCCACAAGCGATATCTCTGAGCCTGCTCCCATGTACCGTATACAGGAGTAAACATCCAGTTAGTTCCTAGACCGTCATAGCCCCACCAATCGCCGAAGTTGAAGCCACACTGGCCTTCGCATGTCGTAGCAGTGGCCAAGACAGTCTTGGTCTTGAAGTAGACGTTATAGGTGCTGCCTGCAACTACAGGGATGCTCTGAGTCAGATAACCCTGATAGTAGCCAACGCCCGCCAGACCCTTCCAGTAACCAGCATAGGTACCGGAGGCCTTCTGAGCAGTTGTAACACCCATCTCGATTGTGGCGGTAGATGCAGGAGGATCTTGTATCCAACCGGTAAGATCACCGGTCTCGAAGCCGCCGTTCTGGATGTAGCTGGCGTCAGTTTCGTTCTTAGCAATCAGAACGATATCATCCAGAGTAATCATGCCGGTTGCGGCAAGCGATGTATCGATTGTCTGAGTGTTGTCAGCATAGCCGAGTGCATCACCATATACTGAGCAATCCACAGCAGGAGTGATACCGCTAATGGTATACTTACACAATACCAGTGACGGTAGGATGAACCATCCTGAAGTCGATACCCGTAATAGGCACTTCGCCAACAAGCACTTCATACGTGCCATCAACAGGCAGAACGGTCAAGTAACCAGCTTTGCTAGCGCTGATCCAAACAGTGGCGCCAGATTTTGCAGTTGTCATGTAATTACCATTTACATCAGTAAGTGGGGAGGTGAGACCGCCGATAACCAGGGCTCCCGCAACAGGTGTGATACCGTCTTGCAACGTTACCTTACCCTTGATTGGGATGTTGCCATTTTCCATAGCGATCTCTTCAGTGCTCAGTACCTGATCGAATACCTTGATGGATGCAACAGATCCGGTCCAAGCATAGTTCGATGTGCCGGCGGCTTCAGTAGCCCGTCCTACAAACATCTTCTCGTTTGCCTTTAGTGTAAGAGCAAGCGAGTTTATCGTCCGGTCCAATACGCCGTCAACATAGAGTCGCTCGGCTGTGCCATCATAGCTAACGATGATGTTGTGCCATCTACCAGCAGCCGGGACTCCTAAGTTGAATCCGTTGTCTGCACTATAGTGCGCTATAGCATAGTTGTTGCTGTATCGCATTTCAGCGCTGCTGAAGTTAGTTCCTCTTGAAGCCCAAGAGAAGTAAGTTCTGTTTGCACTAGCAGGTATCGCTGGAACATAAACCCAGCTCGATACTGACCAGTCGCTGTTTCCAGTGAAGTCTGCAGTCGTATTAACAGAGGACTGTAGTCCGGTTCCAGCGCCAACGGCGCCAGTTCCACCAGCGAATGTAATTGCCTTCTTGCTAACTCCTGCGGAGTCAACAATTGTTGCAACAACAGGAGCAATCCCTACCGGTGTGAAGTTGCCGCCGAGAGTTCCGGTGTTGTTCAACACCTGAGCTCCCCATGCTCCCACAGTTAGATCAGAAGCCTTGATATTAACACGAAGTCCGTCGCTAATCGCCAGAACGAAGTTCTGACCAGTAACGTCAACTCCACCCAAAGCGACTGCCAGAGGAGCGGATGTTACATGCGCGCTCTTCTTGGCTAACAGGTAGTAGGTGCTGCCGCTAGGCGGATACAGCCAGTATGTGCCAGTGGCATCGGTCTTGGTTGTGTAAACCGGAGCGCTGCCATCGGGGTTAGTGCTATAGGACACCAACGCAAGGTCGATAGGTCCGTTAACGTCAGAGACTGTACCAGTAATACCAGGCAGCTTCTCGAAGCTGGCAGCAATGGTATGGCCATTTTCGGTAACATTAACAAACGTAACGCTGGTTGGGGTTCCAACAGATATGCCGTCTTTGAGCACATCAAGGATCTTGTAGCCGTAACCCGGTGTGATTGTGAATGTCTTGTCTGTTTCGCCAGGAACATTCACAGTGCCGGTCGGGCTTATCGTTCCACCAACTCCTGCGGATGCAGCAATTGTGTAGATATTAGTATTAATAGCAAACTTGGTGATGAGGCTGGCTTCCAAAGCCGTGCGCTTAGCATCAGAGATTGCAGTATTGAAGAGGTAAACATCGCCGATATTACCATTGAATGTCGTCCATCCGTCGGGACCGTTTCGTCCGACATTGATAGTGTTAGCAAAACCACCATCAACCAATGGAACCAGGGAAGTCATAGTGCTTAGAGAAGTGTTGTCCCAGATCAGTGTGCCGTTGGTATAGACCCTATATTGGCCTGTCGGCTGAACAACGCAGCTCAAGACCACTTTCTGTCCTTCAATAAGGGCAGTGCCAGCAGGGGCAAGGTTAACGCCGCCATTGCGGCGAACATTGACCAAGCCGGTGTCGTTTCTTACACCAAGGATAAACCGACTATAGAACACGTCTATTACGGAATCCCAGTTGTTGCTGGCAGTTCTTGCTGCCGGCATTTTGATTACTACGACGCCGGTAACGCCATTGACAGGAATCGGTGCAGTGTATGCTGACCCATAGCGATAGCCAGGGCCGTCAGCAAGGTTCTTTTCCCACTTCGTGCCATTGATGACCTGAACTGTGGGAGTTCCCATTGCGGTAAGTAATCCGCCAACCGGGTATGCCGTGCTCCAGTTACCTGTAGGCAAGCCATCGGCAGGAACCAAGTCAGTTGAATACGCCTTGAAGATCAGATCGTAATTCGGGTTTACAGTGAGAACTATATCTGCAAGGACTACAGGTACATCAACGATGCTGAATGTAACGTCTGCTGACGTGTTATAGCCAACAGCGCCGGCAGCTGCATACCAGTTTCCAAAAGGAAGACTGTATGAGTAGTTGCCGTCTGCATCAATTGTAGTTGTTTGGAAAGTTGGGCTTACGGATGCGTTCGGGCTAGTTTTGAAGTAGACCGTAGCGCCCATAATTCCCGCTGCACCGTCTGTTACCTTGCCGGAGACGGGCTGGTTAGGAAGCGCCTCAAAGGTGGCAGAGATGGTGTGGTTAGCAAGCACTTCTGTAAACGTGTAGCTGCCCGCAGCAATTGCACCTGGATTGGTAATGCCATCCACCAGCACGTCAAGAATCTTAAAGCCGACAGATGGTGTGATTGTGAATGTCTTATTAGCGCCATCTGCGACAACCACGTCGCCCGGGCCCGGAAGGATCGTTCCACCCGTTCCGTAGGATACGTTAATCATCCAGGTCGTATTGGATGCGCTGAACTTAGCCATGAGGCTGGCTTCCAAAGCCGCGCGAGCGGTATCATCAAGCGCCTTTTTGTAGACATACACGTCGCCGATATTGCCGTTGTATGAAGACCAGCCGTCTCCGTTCCAAGCCTTACCGACGTTGATGTCAGTCCCATACCAGTACGGCGCATACAGGTTGGTGAACGGGGAGGTAGACAACTCGTCCATGATCTGGACGCCGTTGGCGAATACCTTGAACGGGCCGGTGGGCTGTACCACCAAGCTGAAGACAACCTTCTGCTCATTAAGAATAATGGGGCCGTTGTATTGGATTCCACCGCGCCAAACGCGAAGCTGTCCAGTATCTCTCTGAATGCCAATCGAGAACTGGTTAAGCAGAACGCTTACGAGGTGCTGGTAGTTACTGCCGGGTGTATAGAGAATAGGCTTGGCGACCACGACAATGGTTCCACCGTTCATCACCAGAGGAGTACCCTCAGGTATGTTGGCAAAGTGGAATCCGTCGCCATCTGCTTTGTTCCTCGCCCACTGCACACCACCGATAGTTTCATTGGTCGGAGTACCTATTATTGTAAGTGATCCACCTGCAGGGTAAGTGGTAGCCCAGCTTCCGCCTCCAAATCCAGTGTTTTCTGCAATAAACAGAACATCCCAATTCGGATTTGTAACGAGAACTATATCATCAAGAACTACAGGTATGTCAACGACAGAGAATGTAACGTCCGCTGAAGTAAAGTAAGTATCTGCGCTTGCACATACATACCAATCTCCCGGAGGGAGAAGCTGTGAGTAATTTCCGTCTGCATCAATGGTCGTTGTCTCAAAGTTCGGACTCACCGATGCATTCGGGCTCAACTTGAAGTAGACCTTCGCGCCCAGGATTCCGGCGGTACCATCTGTTACTTTGCCGGAGACAAGCAGCGGAGGTATCTCTTCAAAGGTGGTTACCATGATGTGGTCATCGGCCAAGTTCAAGAACGTGTAAGTGCTGAACCCAGCGCCAGCGACCAAATCACCTTTGACGCTAATACTATCTACCACCACGTCAGCGATTCTATATCCGACCGCGGGTGTGATGGTGAATACCTTATTAGTTTCGGCGGGCACGGAAAGTGTGCCGGTCGGAACCATTGATCCGCCAACGCCGCTGACTGATGCGTCAATAGTGTAGATAGTGGTGTTAATGGCGAACTTTGTGCCAAGGCTGGCTTCCAAAGCTTCTCGCTTGGCATTGTCCAGAGCTACCTTGTAAAGGAAGACATCACCAATATTACCATTGAATGTAGTCCATCCATCCGGGTTGTTGCGCCCGACATTGATGTTCTTCTCATGACCAGCTCCACCAGGAGTGATGTTGATATATGGGCTTAAAGCGGTCACGGTTGATATTGCCAAGCCGTTGGCATATACAATATATGTGCCATCCGCCTGGACAACTAAGCTAAGGATCACTTTCTGGCCGTCTTCAATGAAATAGCCGGTGCTGTTCCAAGTGTTATTGCGACATACAACGACTTCGCCGGTATTGTTACGAATACCAATCACGAGGTTATTGTAGAAGCAGTCCACAATAGACGTCCAGCTTGTTCCTATGCCGTTGCGAAGTGGTTTAGCAACAACAACAATACTGGCGCCCGTGGGGCATGGGATAGGCGCAGTGTAGGCCACGCCATAGCGATAGCCATCGCCGTCAGCATAGAGATTCTGCTCCCACTGCACGCCGCCAATGTTCTCAACTGAAGGGGTGCCAATAGCAGTGAGCGCCGTAACCGCATTTTCGGAATAGGCAAGTGGCCAACTAGATCCAGATATTTCGTCAGATCTTGCAGAGAAAACGAGATCCGTATCATAATCCGGATCAGGACCTATCACAAAATCCTTGTCTGTTGCCGGCGGTGAGAACCCATAAGGATACCCACTCTCAGGATCAATAGGATATGTAGGCCCAGTTATGACTGTTTTGCCTACAGGCATATTCTTAATAGCCAGGAAATAGCCCTGGGAACCTGGGGCGGTTAAAGCCACTTCAACAGTGTATACACCATCTACGCCAGTTGGCGCGCTGTCGATCGGGACCAGACTATGGTTAACAAAGTCAGAAGCTGTCACTATAATGCCCTCTACAGGACCAGATTCATCAGTAATAGTGCCGCTAATAGTGCCGGTTAGCACCCTGGGAAGAGTGATGAGCGGGACGATTTCGTCCTTAGTATCCACTATCACAGGGTCTGATGCTGTCGTTGCATAAAGAGTCTTGGAAGCCGACACAGTGTAGGTGCCAAGACCCACCGGGAACGAGTAAGCGCCGCTTGAGTCAGCGATGATTGTGCTAGCGCCATTCGAGAGGGTGACCACCGTACCCGTAGGGTCTCCAGCATCACTCAAATCGACTGTGCCGCTTATGAAATATACTCCAGTCGCAACTGATGCATAGTCAACATAAGCAACCATTGCGGGATCAAGGGAGGTTATTCTGGCGCGCAGAATCACCTGAGTGCACTCTGCAGCAGGGGTGAAACCACCAAGACCGTCTGTAATCTGTACCCAATCAGGGGTGGCTACAGTGATGCCGGCAGAGCCGCCAGCGCTGTAGAAGCCGCTGATATAATAGTTGGCAGGAGTGCCAAACCAGGCTCGGATATCAACCTTGGCTGGGTTTGACTCGCTTGCTGTGGGTATTTTCACCCAGTAGCTCACGGCGTAGGTCAGGCCGCCAGACATAATCGGCACATTCTGCTCTACGCAGTCGATAGCGCCAATAGCAGCGCCAGTTGTTGCCCACGACTGTACGCCCTCGTGGGCTTCGGCGGTTGTTGTGGCGCCAGTACAAGCGCCCCATGCCGCCTGGTTATACCAGGGTGTGCCGTTTACCGGATCCTCAAAACCGGGGTTAACTACAAAGCTAAAGGCTCTAGGTGCTTGGACAAGCACTGTTGACACGGTGCCAGTTGTATAGTCGCCTGTAATTTCTAATCCACCCGCATCGAGAGGAGTAGCAATAATTATAGGCTCGAAACAACCAGTTGTCGGCAGCGTAAAGTTTAACGCGAAGTCGTTTACGGAATCTGTCGATGTGCCAAGAAGAGTCAGATGCTCTTTGATAGTGGCTTCCGTGACCTCCTCCTTGACCTCCGTAAACGGCTCAAGTAAGGCCTCGTAGCGGACGGACACGACGGGCGTGAGGGCCGCAAAGTGTGGCGTCACAGGTAGACCTGTGATCGGGTCGATGTGGCGATAAGTTAGAACCTTAACGGTTCCAAGATCAGCCGTGCTATAATTTTTAACTGGGCTCATACCAGCCATGCGAACCTGAGGCATGGTAACCGAGCATAACCCGTTCCAGTGATCCCAGTTTTGGTTTATGGCCGCCACTTCTTCGCGCGCGGTCATATTGCCCAAAGATGTGTCTATCACGATTGCCGCATTATCGACAACCGTACCCCAATAGCTGTGAGCGGTTGCCATTCCAGGAACCAGAAAAACTCCAGCAATGACGACCAGCATACACATAAGTGATACTTTTCTGTTCATTTTACTTTTTCTTCCTTTCATTTGATTAGTTTAATCCGAGAATTAGAAACTGATTGCAGATGCTTAAAGCGAATGCAACGTAAATTGGCTTGATATCGTCTGCTAGACCATTCGTCCCCCTCCTCTTTTTTGGTTTAGATATCACGCCACAAAACCCTATGCAGAGTATAAACTCTGCACACTCTTTGACAGCTTGCACAATACGTGCCATACTCATCCATCCGGCCAAGGATAGCAAATCCCGCCGGTTATAGCCCAGCGTGGATTACGAGAACCTGTGACTCAGTTACAAACTGCCGTTTTGGTTGTTCCATATAAACTCAATAGCCTAATATAGTAATGCTATGAGATTATACTTTACAATCTATTAGCATTGTGCCTCATGTATTACCTTTTGTCAAGTGGTATTTTCAAAATATTTTTCAGGAGAATTCTGTCGGCTGAAATTTGAATAGTTGCTTCGGATGCATGCAACCGAAGCCGAGTCCTTGTTCAAACACAATCTAAATGCCTATTCGCTTAAATAAACAAAATCAACTGTTGCAAGTGTCCATCTCGTTATAGCTAGCACACACATTGATAGCATCTTTAGCGATAGTGCGTTATGTTTATGTCTGCGTGTGAATGCTTGTTTACAATCAAGTGTTCTGCGGGTATATGCCTGCTACATAACACAGAGTGGCCGACCGACGCTCACACCCACCAAAAGCGTCATCGCAACGCCACCCAGGAAGGAAGAAACCAAATTGTTCAAACAAAAGCTGGTATTGACGGTCTTTCTATGCTTGACTCTGCTATGGATATTGACTGCAAGCATAGCTTTGGGACAAGGGGGTATCTCTCTCAAGCGAACTCCGGCCCCACCCCAAACAGTATTCAACGACGGAACAGGCTCCGTGAGCTTCTCATGGACCATCGACTACGCGACGCAGTTCAACCAAAACTACATATTGGAGATCATAGATCCCAATGGCAACGTGGTTCATTGCGACTCATTCATCGGCGCTCCGAGCCAAATTGCCAACTCCACAACCTGGCCGGTTCCTGCCGGCGCAACCAGCGGGCCATATTATGGTAGACTCTCGTTCTTCTCAAATTGGTGGCCGCCGGAACCAAATAAGTTTGAGTGCCAGGCGAGCGCAGGCTTCCTGGTTTGCCCTGCGGCCAGAATCCGGATTCGCAAATTCTGGGACTGGTTGGATGCTAACGGTATAAAGGATGGAGTTGAAGAGACCCTGGAGGGTTGGCGCTTCGTAGTGAAACGCCTGGATACCTGCCAAGAGTGGACTCTGACAAGCGGATTTGATGGAAACACGGAATCGCTCATGGTTCCAGTCAAAGCCAGCGGCACAACTGATTTTACCATCACCGAAGAGATACGCCCAGGATGGGTAAAAACAGGCCCTAATGGAAGCGTCAATCCCGTCACAATCTCCCTTGCGCCAGGATGCAGTTACCACGAGGATTACGGAAACTGGCAGCCGATAAACATCACCGGCTATAAATTCTTGGATGAGAACCCATGTCCGTTGCCTGGAGCGTTCCCAATAACCACCACAACACGTTTGCCGAACAGCAAAGCGCTCGCCGGCATCATCATTCGCCTCTTCAGTTATAATTGGGATCTCCTGGACACAGCGATAACGGATGCAAATGGACACTTTGCGTTCCCCACACGCACGTGGGAAGACAGATTCTACATAATGGAAGAAATCCCGCACCCGGAAGCGCCAACTTTCGACCTCCCCCAAGCTACGCCATTCGTCTGTATCGATCATCAGCTCACGAGATGGCAAGGACTATACCATTGCAGCGCTTCCCAATCGCCATGGCAGTCTCCTCATCTCAATTTCGAGACGCCTGATACAATCACACTGGACATTGCTGAACCTGACGTGGCCTGTAAGAATTACGGCGACAACTACTTCTACAATCAACTTCCATCTCGTATATGGGGTGTGATGTGCGCAGACGGAATTAAGCTTGGAAATATCAAGGTCGAGAAAGACAATAGTCTATGGGAAGATGCCGCTGTGCAACAAGACTGCGGCCTATACGTAGTTCCGACTCGACCGGAAGAACCTCAAGGCCTCAGATGCGGCAAATATGTGCTGACGCCTCCCGATTTACCTGATCCAAAAACACAAGAATGGCTTGTAACTGAGTATTGTTGTGATAACTGGGTAATTGACCCACATACTACAGTGGTTCCAAGCGGAGGGTCTTATCCACTAAAGCATGATGTTGATTCATGCCATGATGTCAGAGTAGACTTCTGCATCCAGACCGCGCCCAGCAACAGAATTTGCAACTTGCCGGTCACATTCACTCAAGAAGGCTATAAAACCTTCTCCGATCCTGAAAACGGCGTAATACAAGGAGGCATAATCTACAACAAATTTAACTTGGCATTCGCCAACAACAAACTCATAGTGGGAACAACAAAGACGATAACGTTCGATGGCACATCCGGCAGCTTAAAGCGCCTTTGCATGTTCCTTCCACAAACCGGCGCCTGCGGCAAGCTCGATAGAAACTACATCGATCCGTGGGACCATACCCCTGCCGGTGCGCTGGCAGGAGAACAAATCGCGCTTCTGCTCAACATCGCATACAACAAAGCCGCGATAATGCCTAGAACTCCCGGCTGGGACCTGGAAAAGTTCACCATCAACTCGGGTTTTTTCAAAGGAAGAACGGTAGGCGAAGTATATAATATCGCCAACGCATTACTCGGAGGAGACCTACCTTCCAGATATGGCCTAAACGGATACCAGGCGTTGCTCGAGACAATCCAGGCAATAAACGCCAACTACGAGTTTGTCAACTGGAACACTTATAACGACCGCGGTTATCTGACCCGATTCGGGAGCGCAAAGAAATCCGGAGAAGGTACACCGATAACCGTCCCATACAGGTTCTAGAGGTAGTATCTGTTGAATCCACAACCATGTTCAAGCATCAAGGAATGCTAGAAAGAGGAGAAAGATAAATTGTGTCGGCCCCGATTAAATCGGGGCCGACTTTTCATAATATCACTCTTAGGGCGAATTGTAGGTAATTGGACTATGTCGTTGCGCAAGCCAGTCCCTGCGCTTGCATCTCGGCTTCCTGATAATTTGCAGCAGCTCCCTTTATTTGTTCAATAATATAATCCCGAAGCGACTCCGGCTCCAGCGCCTCAGCCTCTTTGCCATATCCGAGTATCCAGATTGCAATCTCCTCGATCCCCGCCACTTCGGCCTCGAATATCACGCTTCCATCGCTCTGGCTGTGCACTACCTGAGTCGGATGGCGCTTGCTTTCCATTATCATGGCGGCCACCCTCGGTGAGAAGCGCACTTGAACAGTTGTCGGCTCGCCTCCTGCCCAGGCTTCCCAACTCAGTCTAAAGTAGTTTTCCACCGAAAAATTCACTGGCGGCTCGAAGGTCAATCCAGTATCGAACGCGCCCTGAAATCTCGCCAGCTTCATCTGAATTACTTTTTGATGATCAAAACTGAACGCCAGCAAATACCAGCTATGTCTCTTGAACACCACCGCATACGGGTCCACAACATAAGTCTTCACTTCGTTGCTCTTTTGCGACCTGTAGAGCACCCGCAGCCGTTTACGACCGTTTACGGAAGCCTCTATCGTCTCCACTATCTCAGGATCGACGTTAGACTTAGGCATTTTGACATCCATAAGATGATTCTGGGCCATATCTTTTGATGCGGATAACTTTTGCCAGGACACAGCATTGCGAATCTTTAGCCACGCAGAATCCGCATGAGTTTGTAGTGGGGAACCTTCACCAAACGGCGATGACTTGAGCCCCATCCTAATCGCAAGCACCTCCTCCGGCGATAAATCGACAGCCTTCGGATCAGACACCTCCGTCAGGCAATAGCCGCCATCCATAAAACATGTTGGCGTGTTGAGCTCTGTCGATAGTTCGCTTAGCCAACGATACACTGTGCGCTCTGACCTTTCTGTGATACTTGCAAGTTCAGGCACGGTAATCCCCGGACGGCTTCTAATAATATCTATCATTTTTATCAAAAGAGATGACTTAGCCAATATTATAACCTCTTCTTCTATATTGTAGACTTAGTTTAGCACGCTTGCTCGCTAGCGTCAATACACTTTATTTTCTGAACTGAGCATTCAAATAGATTTACTGGAGGATTATCGGGCGCTCACGGCGAATAACTATAATAGTAAAACGCAATTAAGATTCCCCAGGAGGATGTATCAAATGTACAAGATAGCGGTCATCGGCGGCGATGGCACCGGGCCTGAAGTCGTAAAAGAAGGCCTGAAGGTATTGGAAGCGGCGAGTAAGAAATGTAACTTCACCTATGAGACCAAAGACTACGATTTTGGCGGCGACAGATACTTGAGAACCGGCGAAATCCTGCCCGAGACGGCAGCCGATGAACTCAGGCAATACGACGCCATTTTTCTGGGCGCAATCGGTCACCCTGATGTGAAGCCCGGAATATTGGAAAAGGGCATTCTTCTCAGTTTGAGATTCAGCCTTGACCAATATATCAACCTTCGCCCGGTCAAGCTCTATCCCGGCGTTGATACCCCGCTCAAGGGCAAAGGCCCGGAAGATATCGACTACGTGGTGGTCCGCGAGAACACCGAAGGCCTCTATGCAGGCGCAGGCGGCGTGCTCAAAAAGGGCACCCCTGATGAAGTTGCCGTGCAGGAATCGATCAACACCCGCAAGGGAGTCGAGCGCTGCATTCGCTACGCTTTCGAATATTGCCGAAAACGCAACAAGAGAAAGAAACTGACTCTGTGCGGCAAGACCAACGTCCTCACATTCGCGTTCGATCTCTGGGAGCGGGCATTCTATGAAGTGGCCAAGGAATATCCTGATATCACCACGGATTATGCCCACGTGGATGCAACCACCATGTGGATGGTCAAGAACCCTGAGTGGTTCGATGTCATCGTCACCGATAATATGTTCGGCGATATTATCACAGACCTCGGCGCAATGACCCAAGGCGGAATGGGCATAGCGGCAGGCGGAAACATCAACCCTGAAGGCGTTTCCATGTTCGAGCCTATCGGCGGCTCCGCGCCCAAGTATACGGGAATGAACATAATCAACCCTCTAGCAGCCATTGGCGCGCTGCAGATGCTGCTAGATACAATCGGTGAGCAGAAAGCCGCTGACCTGGTCGACAAAGCCATAGCATACGTCACCGGCAACAAGCTCAAGAGCATGAGCGCAGGCAAAATGGGCTACTCCACCAGCGAAGTTGGCGACATGGTCGCGCAGTTCGTGGCTGACGCTTAGGTTAGAAGTCTAAAGTATGTGCTGTAAAGTATCGTTGGGTCGGGATTTGCAATCCCGACCCTGCATTTTCAAGATGCTGCGGGAACTCTTGATTGCGTAATGTTGGAAGTGCGGTGGTCGCAGACACTCCCGTAGCATAAAAATCTGTAGTTCATTTAGCAACAGAAGTCCCAAAACACCCACAAATAAAGCCACCGTAGCTTGTATATTGGGTGCTGTTAGGTGTATATTAATATGGCTTGAAACGAGGAAACTTTAGAGGGTTGCTTTAGAAAAGTTGATTCGTGCAGTTATGGATATTTTCGACAAGGAAACACGAAGCAGAATAATGTCCACCGTAAAGCGAGCAGACACTAAACCGGAAATGGTGGTGCGTTCTATCATTTACCGACTTGGGTTACGCTATCGATTACATAGACACGATTTACCAGGCTGCCCTGACATTGTCTTGCCGAAATATAAGGCTATCATATTTGTTAACGGTTGTTTTTGGCACGGGCATGAGGGCTGCAGTAAAGCAAAAAAACCGCAAACGAACAGCGCGTTTTGGGACGCGAAACTGTCAAGCAATGTTGCCAGGGATATAAACATCATCAACGAGCTACAGCATATGGGATGGCGCGTTATCATTGTTTGGGAATGTGAAACAAGAAATCAGGAAAGACTCCAGTTAAGATTAGCAACCGAATTCGAGAAAGGAAAAGATACGGGCCATGCCGCTGCGAAACCTCCTAACAAAAGCCAGTGATCGCCGAACGGTGTTCGCACCTATAGCGAAGGAACGCTATTTTGACAAAATGACTGGTTTGAACTTTATAGATATATCACAAGTATCAACACGGCCGTTTAGGAACAACAAAGTTATCAGCTTGTTTTCAGGAGCTGGCGGCCTTGACTTGGGCCTGGAAATGGCCGGCTTTGAGACTGCAATTTGCGTGGAGATTGACGCAGATTGCCGCGCAACACTTGCTTACAACAGGCCACAGTGGTGCCCCGCAACGGACAGCGTGCAAGCGGCAAATGGTGATATCAGAAAAGTTTCCGCTTATGAATTGCTGAAGTCAGCCGGCATCCTACCTGGGGAGCTAGCACTTGTAGCTGGCGGGCCACCCTGTCAGCCATTCAGTAATATTGGCAAGAAGGAAGGCGTGGCTGACCTAGTAAACGGTACCTTATTTGCTGAGTTCATACGAATTGTTACTGATTGCCGTCCGTCTGCCTTTCTCTTTGAGAATGTCGAAGGATTTGGACATGGCAGAAATCAAGAAATACGCGACCGCATAGTTGATGAACTTGGGTCGCAGGGATACTACATTTGTCAGGGTGTGCTAAATGCAGCGGATTACTGCGTTCCGCAGCAAAGAAAGCGTTTCATTATGCTCGGCTGCAGAACCGGGAATATACCGTGCTTCCCGTTCCCACTAGCATTTGTTAATGCTGAGACAAGGGATATGTTGCACGCGCGTACAGGATACTTATCATCAGAGCCAGTTCGACTTTGGAAGACTTTGGAAGAAGCTCTTGATGATGTCAAGTCTTGGCCACGTAGCCGTTCCGACTATGCTCTGATGAATACGTCTGATATAGTGCGCCGTCGAATGGAATACATTGGAATAGGCCAAAACTTCAAAGTTTTGCCGATGGATATTCGCCCAAACTGTTGGAAGACAGGAAAACACCAAGGGCATGATACATTTGGGCGGATGCGTCTGGACCGTCCCGCTTTGACAATTCGTACTGCTGCATACAATCCTATGAAGGGAATGTATATTCATCCTTATGAAAACCGAGGGCTAAGTAGCCATGAAATGGCAGCCATTCAATCATTTCCGCCAGAATGGATGTTCAGATGTCACCAAAGGAACACCGTGACCCTTGTCAGCGTAGGTAAACAGATAGGCAATGCTGTACCGCCTCTGCTAGGAAAGGCACTTGGGTTGGCAATTCGTCAATTTCTCACGAATTCAATATAGTTTGGAATGAACTCTCGATATCCCTTATGCGATGGGTTTCAAAAACACGGTCAACAGCTGCTTGCGGCACGCTCATCACAGTTGTTATCGAGTGCGTGGCGACAGTCGACAGTGCAATTCTATCCGGTTCTTTCACTTTTGCCGCGACTGCATAATACTTAAGTCCGTCTGGTTGTGTAATCCATAATCGGGTTTGAAGATGCACATACAAAGCTTTCATAAGGCTGCCTTCATGTGGCACCTGCAGACGCCTGTCAGGCCGAAAGGAGAATTTTGCTGCGACATACGCCCTAATAGATTCAAAGTCGCATTCACCACAGAACAGCTTATATGCTGCTTCAATATTGTCCAATAACTTGGGGTTAACTGTGGTTATCGGCTGCGGCAGTTTAATAGATGCGGCTTTGGGATGGTTTACCACCACAAAGTCCGGATTTGATGTAATCATCTTTACCGCTGAGGCATCCATGACCTCGCTTCTAAGGTGCACAATCATTTTGTGAAGTTCATCACAGTACAGTTCTGAGACATCAAAGCGTGATATATTGGGAAGCTTCAATGCTACACACTTTGTTTTGAACTTTGCGTGTGTGTTCCAAGCTATGATAGCAAGCAACCATTCATACCAGTCACCGTGCGCATTACTTAATGCACCTGTTGTGGTGGCCGAGTATTCCTTCCGTACTGCTGCATCCATCTGATCAATCAAATCGCTGATAGTATCATCAGGTCCCGGAAGTCCTTTACCTAATACTTTCAAAAATGTTCCACGTTTATCTATTCGTGTGTTTTTGCCATCTCTGTATGTACATGCCAAGTGATCATTCTCCGAAATGTAATAATGACTCAATTTAGCTTCTATCGTAGCAGTCTTACGGTATCCATGTCAATTCTGATCTATAAACCATAACAGCCATTACCATCCCCTCGCCAATCTGCTATAATTGTCTCTGGGAATTGCTGGGGAGGGTTGTTTTGAGTAACAAGTTTGCTGCCGTCATTATGGCGGCGGGTAAGAGCACGAGGATGAAGTCTGCCTTGCCTAAGGGCGCGCATACGATTTGCGGGAAGGCTATGACTCGGCACATCGTGGATGCCTGCATTGCCGCGGGTATTAAAGATGTGGTCGTTGTGGTGGGATATGAGGCCGAAAAGGTCAAGGCCGCCATCGGCGAGGATATCTCCTACGCTTACCAGTTCGAGCAGCTCGGAACCGGACACGCATGCCTGCAGGCTATGCCAAGCATTGCCCAGGACATTACGGATGTTGTCGTGCTGCCGGGCGATGCGCCCCTGATCACGTCTGAGACGCTCGCTGATCTCATAAATACCCACGCCTCTACCGGAAACGCGGCAACGCTGCTGACGGCTGTTCTGGACGATGCCACTCACTACGGCCGCATAGTGCGCGACGACAACGGCTCGGTGATGTGCATTACCGAAGCCAAAGACGCTGACGCAAAAACCCTCGCAATAGGCGAGATCAACACTTCAATATATTGTTTCCACAAGGCTCTTCTTGCGGAAAAGCTGGCAATGCTGCGCAACAACAACGCCCAGGGTGAGTATTACCTCACGGATGTTATAGGAATGCTCGGCAACACTGGACCAGCTTCGGCATCAGGATACCGAAGCAACAACACTGGACCGGCTTCGGCATCAGGATACCGAAGCAACGGGAAGGTGGGAGCTGTGATAGCCGACAACGCTATCGATGTGATGGGCATAAATAACCGCGTCGAACTGGCTGCATCGGCGGCTGAGATGAGACGGCGAATAAACAAAACTCACATGCTTGCAGGGGTGACCATAATCGACCCCGCGAGCGCATATATAGACTGCGATGTCCTGATTGGTAAGGACACAATCATCCACCCATGCACCGTGATCGAGCGGGGCAGCAATATCGGGGCAAACTGCGAGGTTGGGCCATTCGTCCGGCTGCGCAACGTAACAATGGCCGACGGCACAAAGGAGTAAAACACGATGGACGAGCTAATGCTCTTTTCCGGGACGGGAAACCCGGAGCTTTCCAAAACAGTTGCCGCTAAAATGAAAGTTGCTCTGGGCAATATAGTAATCCAGCGCTTTTCTGACGGCGAGGTCCATGTGCAGGTTGAAGAGAGTGTGCGTGGAGATGATGTATTCATTTTACAATCCATGCCAGCGCCCGTCAATGAGCACCTGATGGAGCTGCTCATTATGATCGACGCGTTCAAGAGGGCATCGGCCAGGCGGGTGAATGTGGTGATGCCGTATTATTGCTACTCCAGGCAGGACCGCAAGGTCAAGCCCCGCGAACCTGTCACGGCAAAATTGGTCGCGGATCTTCTGACTGCAGCTGGAGCAAGCAGGCTGTTGACAATCGATCTCCACTCCGGTCAGAGCGTAGGTTTCTTTGATATCCCTGTGGATAACCTCTACGCAGGGCCTATCATAGCCGACCATATCAAGAAAAACATCGAGGTTACCGACAATACCGTGGTGGTCTCGCCGGATGTCGGCGGAGTGCCTCGCGCGAGGACTCTTGCAGAGGCGCTGGGAACTCCGCTCGCAATTATCGTGAAGAGAAGGCCGGAGCCCAACCGCTCGGAGGTCATGGAAGTGATCGGCGAGGTCAACGGTAAGAAAGCGATTATGCTGGATGACATGATCGATACCGGCGGCTCTATCGTGAGTGGAGCGAACGCTCTGATCAAGCTCGGAGCCAAAGAGGTCTATGCGGCCTGCACCCATGGAGTGCTCTCAGGCGGGGCGCCGGAGAAATTGGTAGCCTCCGCGGTAACCAAAACGATCATTACCGACACCATCCCCCTGCCGGAGGCCAGGCGCAACGGTAAGATCGAGGTCATTTCAGTAGCTGACCTCCTCGCCGACGCTATCACACGCATACATTTTGATCGCAGCGTGAGCGAAATATTTGAAAAACAGTGGAAAGACCAACAGTGAAGCTGATTGTTGGACTGGGCAACCCCGGCAGGCAATACGCCCATACCCGGCACAATTCCGGTTTTGATGTGCTGGACATATTCGCAAAGAAGAAACACATACGAATTCTCAGCCGTCAATGTCATTGCCTGGTAGGCAGTTTCGAGCATTACGGTGAACAGATAATCCTCGCCAAGCCGCAGACATTTATGAACAACAGCGGCTTGGCGGTAGGTGAACTTATTCGTAAATACCACTTGGAGCCATCGGATATGCTGGTAATCTACGATGACCTTGACCTCCCGCTCGGCAAAATCAGAATCAAACCCCAAGGCTCATCAGGCGGCCACAAGGGAATGACCTCAATCATCCGCCATATTCATTCATCTGAATTTCCCCGAATTCGCATCGGAATCGGGCGCGGAGGAACAGTTATCAACCACGTGCTCTCGCGTTTCAACCGCAAAGACCGCGTAGAGATGGACATCACCTTGCAAGAAACAGCAGACGCCCTAAACGCGATTCTGGAAGAAGGCATCGAGGCTGCTATGAACACGTATAATCGGGCATAGCTGTCATTTCAGCGCTTCCTTGCTTCCATGCACCCGTGATAAGACTTTTTTGCCTTGCTTCGATTTGACATCCAGCGCTCCATGTGTTAAATTAGAGTTGAACCGGGTTGCCATTCTTGCAGCGAAAGCGGTTCGTTTTTTTCTGTACAATCTAAATATTATCGGGATGGGCTAAACCATGCTGCTTGGAACACAAAAAATAAATTCAAAAAACCACCTTGAAATAGGCGGATGCGATGTGGTGGATCTTGCCGCGCAGTTTGGCACGCCGCTATATGTGATGGACGAAGCGTTCATCAGGGAGAAGTGCCGCGCGTATAAAACTTCATTTGAAAAAGAATACGGCAACGCCGCCATAGCTTACGCAAGCAAAGCGTTTGTTGTGACCGCTATGTGCGCACTGGTCGGCAAGGAAGGCCTTTGGCTGGATGTGGCGAGCGCGGGTGAGCTTTACACAGCCAAATGCGGCGGTTTTCCTATGGAGCGAATACTTTTCCACGGCAATTTTAAGTCGCCCGAAGAGCTTGAGATGGCGGTCGATTATGGCGTGAAGTATGTTGTGGTGGACAGCTTCCTTGAGCTCGAAGTCCTAAGCGCGATAGCCGAGGATGAGGGTAAAACGCAGGAGATTTTGCTGAGATGCAATCCCGGGGTGGACCCGCACACGCATAGACTGATCCGCACAGGCCAGGAAAACAGCAAATTCGGCTTCAATATCAAAAACGGCAAAGCTATGGAGGCGGTTAAGGCCGCGCTCCGCCGCGCGGAGGGTCTGAACCTGGCGGGTGTGCATTGCCACATCGGCAGTCAGATCTTCGAGCTGGACCCGTTTGTGGAAGCCGTGCCGGTGATGGCTGCGTTTATCAAGCAGATTCGCGAAAAGACTGGCGCTGTGATGGGAGTTTTGGACATCGGCGGCGGCCTTGGCGCGCGCTACCTTGAAGATCACAACCCACCCACAATCGAGGATTTCGCGAAGGTTGTTAGCGATGCCGTAAAGAGCGCCGTGGCCGAGACCGGCATTGAAAAGCCAATGCTTATTATAGAGCCGGGCAGGTCAATAGCCGGCGAGGCCGGAACGACCATTTATACCATCGGTGCGCCCAAGGAAGTCAGCATTCCTGAGGCCCCTGGTGTTAAGACCTATTTGCCCGTAGACGGCGGTCTTTCCGATAACCCGCGCCCTGCGCTTTATGACGCGCTCTATTCGGCGATTTTAGCGAACCGTGCGGGAGACAAGCCCACCAAGGTTTACACTGTCTCTGGTAAACATTGTGAAGCCGATATGCTCATAGAGAGCGTAGTATTACCAGAAGCAAAAATCGGCGATCTGCTGGCCGTGCAGACAACGGGCGCATATAACCACTCTATGGCGAGCAATTATAACAGGTTCACTCGCCCGGAGGTGGTATTCGCGGCTGATGGCAAGGCTGATATTGTCGTGCGCCGCGAGACCATAGAGGACCTCGTGAAGTGCGATGAATTGCCGGAACACCTTAAATAGATTAAGATTAGAGAGCGGTTCTCCCGCTCAAAGGAAAATAAGTGGATAACAATAAGATAATGGAATTTATGATTTCAATGGTGGCGCTGATAATATGCATCACCATTCATGAGTTTTCCCACGCCTATTCGGCTTGGAAAGCTGGAGATCAGACGCCGAAGGCTCAGGGCAGGATTTCGCTGAACCCATTAGACCACTTGGACCCGGTCGGGACCATTATGATGGTGTTATCTTCATGGTCTGGATTTGGTATTGGCTGGGGTAAGCCAGTGCAGGTAAATCCATACAATTTTCGCCACCCTAGATGGGATAATCTGATGGTGTCGCTCTGGGGGCCGCTGTCTAATCTGATTACCGCAGCGGTATTGGGGTTGATTCTAAGATTTGTGGGGCCACAACTTACGCAAAATGTGTTTCATTTTATTCTCATGATAGTTGTGATAAGTATTAGCCTTGCTCTTTTTAACCTGATTCCTATATCGCCGTTGGATGGGTCGCATATACTTTCTGCGCTCCTGCCCCGCGAACAGGCAATGCAGTATGATATGTTTATGGGTCGATATGGTTTTATGGTTTTTCTGGGGCTAATATTCCTCGCTCCAGATATTCTTCCGGCTATTATAATGCCGCCCATGAATCTGTTGCTTCACTTATTTCTAGGTGTTTGAAAAGAGGGTTAATTAGATTATGAGCAAAGGTAGACTTCTTTCCGGAATGCAGCCGACGGGCATGCTGCACCTTGGCAATCTTGAGGGGGCTTTGGCGAATTGGGTGAAACTCCAGGATGAATACGAGGCGTTTTACTTCATAGCGGACTGGCACGCGCTAACAACACTCTATGATAAGACTGAACTTATCAAAGACTATAGGCGCCAGGTGGCAATAGACTTTCTCGCGGCAGGGCTCGACCCCAATAAATGCGCCATTTTTGTGCAATCGGATATCAAGGAGCATGCCGAGCTCTATCTGCTCTTTTCAATGACCACTCCTATCTCATGGCTTGAACGGGTGCCTTCGTTCAAAGAGAAGCAGGAGCAGCTGCATCTGGAAACCGTCAGCCTGGGTCTTATGGGCTACCCTGTGCTGCAGGCCGCCGATATTCTTATCTATAAGGCCAACGTGGTGCCGGTGGGGCAGGATCAGCTTCCTCACCTGGAGATTTCCCGCGAGATTGGGCGAAGGTTCAATTATCTCTACGGCGATATCTTCCCGGATTGCAAGGCGATGCTTACCCAGTATGCCGCTATGCCTGGCCTCGATGGCCGCAAGATGAGCAAGTCTTACGAAAACGCCATCTACATCGCCGATACGGCCGAAGAAACAGTCGCGAAGGTGCGCACTATGTTCACCGACCCGCTCAAAATCCATAAGAATGACCCCGGTCACCCTGAGGGATGCGCGGTATATGGCTTGATGAAGACTTACGGGCAGGCGGATATGCACGAAGATTGCGTTGCAGGTAAAATCGGATGCGTGGGGTGTAAGATGAGGCTGGCGAACTTCCTCAACGAGCGCCTTACGCCTATTCGCGAGCGTCGATGTGAGCTGGAACAGCATCCTGAAAAGCTGGACGAAGTCCTTGCAGCCGGCGCTGAGAAGGCCCGCAAGGTTGCAAAAGAATCAATGGCAGAAGTGCGCGAGGCGATGAATTTTTAGATAGGGCTTAGCGCCTAGCAGGGCACGGATAAAGTCACAATGATATACTTCGGGACTGTTTTTCGTCCCGAAGGGTGAGGTTCTCAAGCGTGCTTCGGGGCGAAAAGGGAGCCCGCGAAGCATAGTCCGCCTGATTAGCAGACTTTATCCGGAGGTTGCTAGGGAGCCTGAGTTGTGTTGACCGGAACGGTTCCTTTGAGACCCTTACCGGTGATCTTGAGCGAATAGGCGTATTCGCAGGGCTGCTGTGCCGGCAGTGTGACGGACAGGCCTGTCTCGTCCTGGTTCCATTGCAGCTTGCCCTTGTAGCCGAGCAGGCTGACATTGGTGACCGCGCCGGCTGTCGATTTTGGAAGAGACCTTACAACCAGCTTACCATCTGTCGGCCAGGCGAGCGTGATCGCATAGACTGTGCCAGGCTTGGTGGTGAACCGGAAGTCATTGGGGGAGAACTGATACTCGGCGCCATCACTGAACGATCCGCCGCTGATCTTTTGCGGGCCCTCGCCGTAGATATTCCACGCGCGGGTACCGTAGATAGCCTCGCCGTTTACGGCCAGCCACTTGCCTATATCCAACAGCATCTTCTGCTCGGGATCAGGGATGGTACCATCGGGCTTGGGGCCGATGTTGAGGAGCATCACGCCGTTCTTGCTGACGATGTCGATCAGGTTATACACGATCTGGTTGGACTTCTTGTAATTCTGGTTTACGATGTATCCCCATGAGTTCTTCGAAACGGATGTGTCCGTCTGCCAGAGCGAGTCCCTTATGCCGCCAAGTCCGCCTCGCTCAAGATCAAGCACTGCGGCTTTCTCAGGGAACGCTCTGTTTTTGTAGTTGATTGCAACGCCCTTTTTCCATTCGGCTCCGCGGTTGTAATAGTAAGCGGCGAAGTCTTGAATGTAAGGTTTGAACTCATTCTGCTCTATCCACCAATCAAACCAGAACACCTGGGGGTGATATTTGTCGACGAGCTCCTGGCACCTGGCAAGCCAGTCGTCCATATAGGCCTTGCTTGGGCCTCGATCGGGCTGAGCTGGGCCATAGAAATCGAAGTAGTTTGGGTCTTTGACGTCCGAGTCGAACGCCATTCCGCCATTGAGGAACCACCAGTGCTCCGCGCGATGGCTGGAAAGGCCGAAGATCATGCCGTCTGCCCGCACGGCCTTGGCGAGCTCACCTATGATGTCTCGTTTTGGGCCCATCTTGGCTGCGCACCATTTGGTGAGCGAGCTGTCATACATCGCAAAACCGTCGTGGTGCTCGGCTACCGGCACAACGTATTTTGCGCCGGCTTTCTTAAAGAGGTCGGCCCACTGCTTGGCATTGAATTTCTCGGCCTTGAACATGGGTATGAAATCCTTATAGCCGAACTTGGACTGCGGGCCGTAAGTAGCAACGTGGTGCTTGAATTCCCCGGAGTTCTGCTGATACATCTGCCTGGGATACCACTCGCTGCCGAATCCGGGCACGCTGTAGACGCCCCAGTGGATGAATATGCCGAACTTGGCATCCTTGTACCACTCTGGAATCGTGTATTTCTCCAGCGATTCCCATGTGGGCTTGAATGGCCCGGCAGGCACGGGGGCAGGTGTCGCGCCTTTCCATTCCGGGGTATCCGCGGCGAGCGCTTCGGAGCCGATAAAGCACGCAGCCATCAGCGACATGCAGGCGATAAGAACATTACGTGTGATCTTTAGTTTCATAGTATCCCTCTCTAAGAAATAGGTTTTTGGCGCAATGGGGAAGTTTGTGGATGAACAATATTGCTCATATACACATATCTACCCCAAGCCGGTAAACACATTATGGATTAGCACAAGAGTTTTGTCAACTCCGCGATGACGATTCCCAAGTAACAGCTCACTCTTCGTGAGTATATACGTACAAACTAGCATCCTGAGCTCCGTCGAAGGGCGCGGTCAAGTTTAGTTACATGTCACTTCGTAGCCGCATACTTCGACGGGGCTCAGCATGCTCACATTGTACTCATCAAGAGTGAGCTCTTACATTCCCAACAAGAATTTGACTTAGTTTACTGCTCCGTAGGATAATTGAGGCGAACTAATTCGCAATTGGAGCAGAAGTGGCATATACCAACCTTAGAGATTATATATCCAGGCTTGAGAAAGCAAACGAGCTTGTTAGAATACAGCATCCGGTGAGCGCGCAGCTTGAAATCACGGCGATTGCGGATAGGGTGGTCAAGAGCGGCGGGCCTGCGCTGCTGTTCGAGAACGTGACTGGCGCTGACATGCCTGTGCTTATTAACCATTACGGCAGCATGAAGCGGATGGCTTGGGCGCTGGGCGTTGAGAATTTGGATGAGATCGGCGCGGAGATCGAGGCGCTGATACATTCCGAAGCGCCGGGAAGCTTTATGGATAAGCTTATGATGCTTCCGAAACTGCTTAAGCTTTCCAGTTCGTTTCCTATAGAAGTTAAGACCGCGCCCTGCCAGGATGTTGTTAAAACCGGCAAAGATGCTTCGCTTGATTTCCTGCCGATATTGAAATGCTGGCCGATGGACGGCGGCCCTTTTATAACTCTGCCTATGGTATTCACCAAAGACCCTGAAACCGGCAGGCGAAACGTGGGCATGTATCGGATGCATGTGTATGATTCTCAGACAACCGGCATGCATTGGCATTTGCACAAGGTGGGCGCACGTCACTATGCCGAGTATGAGCGGCGCGGCGAGCGAATGCCGGTGGCTGTTGCTCTCGGGGGAGATCCTGCCATAACCTACGCTGCGACTGCGCCCTTGCCTGAGGATTTCGATGAGATGATCTTCGCGGGGTTCCTGCGCAAATCGCCCGTGGAGATGGTGCAGTGCAAAACTATCGACCTGCAGGTTCCTGCGCAGTCCGAGATCGTTCTTGAGGGCTATGTAGACCCGCATGAGCGACGCATTGAGGGACCTTTTGGCGACCATACCGGCTATTATTGCCCAGCCGAGGAATATCCGGTTTTCCACCTCACATGCGTTACACATAGAAAGAACCCCGTCTATCCCGCCACGATAGTTGGTAAGCCGCCGATGGAGGATTGCTACCTTGGCAAGGCCACTGAGCGCATATTCCTCCCGCTGGTAAAATCACAGTTACCCGAGATTGTGGATATGAACCTTCCGGTGGAGGGGATTTTTCATAACCTCGCGCTTATCTCGATAAAGAAACGCTACCCCATGCAAGCCCGAAAAGTGGTGAATGCTCTGTGGGGTCTCGGTCAGATGATGTTTACCAAGATTATCGCTGTCTTTGACGAAGATGTGGATGTTCAAAACATGAGCGAAGTTATTTGGCGGTTGGGGAGCAACATAGACCCGCGCCGAGATGTTTTCTTTTCAGACGGGCCTGTTGATGCGCTCGATCACGCGGCTCCTCAGAGCCTTTACGGCTCCAAGATGGGCATAGATGCCACGAAAAAGATACCAGGCGAGGGTCATGACAGGCCTTGGCCGGATGATATCAAGATGAGCCCCGATGTGGCGGCGAAAATTGATTCCATCTGGAATGAGCTTGGCATCAGCTAATTTATTCAGTTCAGCAGTGGTCAAATTGATATACTTCGGGACTGTTTTTCGTCCCGAAGGGTGAGGTTCTCCAGCGTGCTTCGGGGCGAAAAGGGAGCCCACGAAGCATAGTTCGGCTGATTAGCAGACTTTATCCGAAGGCTGCTAGGGTGATGATCAAATTGTGATCATCACCCTTTGTGATGGCTTGGAGAATTGGGACTATGCGGCTGCCTGAATATCGAACTTAGGCAAATAATCCACGCATTTGTATGATGGTGATGGTTCCTCAGGGCTCTCTGCATCGGACATATAGATTGCGCAGCCGCTTTTCGAGCACTTCTGATAACTGTGATCATAGTTTTCGCAATCCAGGCAGCGTCTGAGAATCGTCCAACACACACTGCACCTCAGAGAGCCTATAAGCTCGATCCTGCCGCAGAGAGGGCAGTGGATATATATTTCTTTGAATGTTATGTCGGTTTGCTGCAGGCTGTCTCTCATCACTCTGTTGAACTTCGTGATTTGCTCGGCAATATCTGCAGTTGCGCTCAGGAGCTGGTTCATCTCTGAAACGGATAGGTAGTTCGCTAACCGCTCGTCGAGCACATCCAGAACGCCCGTGCAGGCTTTCTGCACGGATTTGAGGTGCGATTGCGCTGATTTCGGCTGGTAGGGTTTTTTCTTCTCGGCTTGTCTCTGTAACCCTCTAAGAATTTCCATCGTGACGTGAAGCGGAACCTGTAAAAAGGCTTCAACTTTAGACGGAACTTCTATTATAGCCGCAACTATCTTTTTCAGGTCCTCGACGGAGAGTTTCTCGATCCTGACCTTTTTTGCCAGGCGGATCTGCACTTTGAAATTGCCATTGAGAGCGCGCAGCGCCATACCGTGGCCCTCGAGGAATTCACCCTCGCCATCAACAGGCTTAGTGACGATCTCAGTAAGGATCGCTTCAGGCAGATCTAGCAAATCCAGATAACGGCGCATTGTGGAGTCGGCCACGCCAAGCGTTTTAAGGCAATTCTCCCACGGCATGAACTCGAGCAGTTTTTTGACGGCGCGGGCGCGCTCAACCGGGTTCAGGTCTTCGCGCTGGAAGTTTTCAATCACGGCATCCGTGGCGGCGTCATCATCACTCAACTCTCTGATGATAGCAGGAATCTGGGTCAGACCCGCCAATTGCGATGCTCGCCAGCGTCGCTCACCCATCACTATTTCGTATTTATCTTGCCCTTTGATAGGGCGGACAATGATCGGTTCCAGAACTCCCCGTTCTCGAATTGACATCGCCAGTTCAAGGAGGGCTCCTTGATCAAAAGTCTTTCTCGGCTGATCGACGGCCGGTCCTATTTTTGCTATGTCGACAAGGTCCATTGCGGGTTTCTCCTAATGTTGCGTGAAGTATACCATACATGATTATGGCATATAATCGGCAAAGAATGAGATGAAATTATGAGGTGAGCAAAGAGAATATCAATGAGAGACCATTGCGTTGACTTTTATGGAGTTGCCATCGGAGTAGAATGAGACCGCGCCGTTCTTATCGGTGCGGTAAACGCGGGTTCCCGAATCGGTCAAACGCTCCAATGTCTCTTCTGCGGGATGGCCATAAGTATTGTTTCGGCCGCAGGAGATAACCGCTGCATTGGGTTTAACAGCTTCGAGCCATCTATAGGAGGTTGACTGGTGCGAGCCATGATGGCCTACTTGCAGCGCTTGCGCTCTTATGGGCAAGTTCTCGTTCATAATCTCGCTCTCAGACACGTTTCCGATGTCGCCAGCGAGCAAAAATGCCGTTTTGCCGTATATAACGCGTAAAACGATCGATTCTTCGTTGAGATCTTGCCCGGGTTCACTTGCTGAGGGTGGATTCAGAACTTGAATGATTACGCCGTCATCAAACTCGATGGTCTGCCCTCTTTTTGCAAAGCGATATGTAGCGCCCGATCTGCGAATCTCATTCTTGAGATGGTTATAGGTTGGCGAATGTTCGCTGCTTTTGGTGTCAATAACGAGCTTGGCAGGACAGTTTTGCAAGAGTCCTTCAAACCCGCTGATGTGATCTTCGTGAGGATGGCTTATTACAGCGACATCAATCTGCCGAACCCCCATTTTGCGCAGGTATGGCAGAACGAGGCTCTTGCCGACATCATCATTGTTTCGCCAACTGTTGGTTCCGCAGTCCATCACCAGCGTTTTGCCGTTTGGCGACCGCATTACTATGCATAGACCCTCGCCGACGTCCATCACCGTCAAGCTCAGCGTATGTCCCGCTGGCGCGAGTGCGTAAGCCCAGACAGCTATTGTAATCAGCGCCAAGGCGGCTAATGCCCGGATTCTATTATCATTTAGCATATTTCGACCTCAGATAGCTCAATCCGACGAAAAGCAAAATGTAATAACCAAATACTGCGAGTGGGCCTGGTGTGGCCACTGTAACCGCGCTATATTGGCTGGAACCAAGGTAATTGACAATCGCGAGTATGAAATCAGTCACTTTTGTGCCGATAAAACCCACCGCAACCCCGATATATGGCACATTAGCGGCCACAACAGATATCAGCCCGACCGCGAACACTATTGGCACGCTAAGCGCAAGCGCGACATTGGCCGGAAGCGAGACCAGCGAGAAATTATTAAAGTAATATGCCACGATCGGCGTTGTGTAGAGGGTCACGGTAATGGTTGCGACTGCCGCAGAGACCACTTCTCGTCTTGACCAGTCCCAAATGGCATAATTTTTGAGTCGTCGGGTAAATTTGGATTGAGACGTCAGCGCGTTCGTTACCTGCTGAATGTTGCCGGCAGATGATATGCTCCAAGGGTCGTTATATAGCCCCATCCTCACCAATGCCGATTGTATGAGAGAAGCGCTCGTTATCAACGCCCAAACGGCTGCAAAAGACAGCTGGAAGCCAACATCAAAGAGATCCGAAGGTCGAATTGCGAGTGTGACCAGCCCGGCGGTGAAAAATAAATTCTTGATATTCGGGACTCGTCCAAGGGGCAGCGCCAAAAGCCATAGGCCAGACATAATCGCTGCTCTGATAAGCGACGGCATCGTCCCGACCATCATCACATACAATACTAAGAGCAAGATAACGACGATATTTCTCAACTTAGCAGGAAGGCGAATAAGCTTCAGAATCGGTAATGCCAACCATAGCAATATAAAGCAGTTATAACCAGATGCGGCTAACAGGTGCAAAGTGCCCGTGCGCGCGAAATTGTCGAATGTCTTTTTTGGCAGATAAGAATATGTCCCAAGCACCATTCCTATTATGACAGAGGCTTGCTGCTTGGGATGAATGCGCTCGATGCTTGCGGCGATGCAATTTTTGGCAGCAAGCGCCGATCTTACAAGCGAATTGCCCGATTTGCCTGTGATTATCTTAATCTGAGATAAATTTCTGACAGACGCGCAGGTGTGAATGCCTTGCCTCGCGAGATAGTCTTTGTATGAGAATTGACCAGGATTTGTGGGATCAAATGGGCGATAGGGATGCGCGTCTATTTGCAGACGATCTCCATAAGAAAGCCTGATTTGATCTTTGTTGGCAAGGCGAACGGTGACCATCACAAGCCCGCTTACTTTATGCCAACCATCACCAATCTGCACACTGTTTGCCCTTAAGACTATTCGCGTACCGCTTGATCGAACGTCCGGGTCTTCGGCTATGCTTCCCTCGAATGCTATAACTCGGCCGGGCATTCGCGAGATATCATCCACAGGCGTCTGAATATGCAGCAAAAAACGATACATTCCAAGAAGAAACACAGCGCCAAGAATGATAACTATTGCTCTTCTATTGTCGCGAAACGAGACCAACCCCGCCACTACAAATACGGCGCATATCGCCAGACAACAAATCGGATCGAAGTAGCTGGAGGCCAGTATTCCCGCCGCAAAAGCCATCGCAATCGCAGCCATCCGCCCTTCGGGCAACTTTATGCTTGCTTCCCACATAAAAATAATCATATAGGAGATTGCATAAACGTGCAACTCCAAGTTTACCAATACCGAGTCAGAGGGTACAAGATAATGCGCCCGGGTTGGCCCCGGAGTCTATTGAAGATAACTCTGACCGTAAGGTCTAGGAACTCTCTAATAGCCTGGCTGAGGAAAGTAGGATTGCTTAAGGAGACTTAACGATCTGAAACCCAACAGCTTCATCGCCTGCGTTGGTGGATAAGTGGACTTGCCGGAGATATCCGGTGGAATATGCGTTTGTTGAGGTTGGCGATGACCGAGCTAAGACCCGGGTTTAGTAAGTACCTGGTTTGCTGATGTGGTAATAATCAAGCAAAAAGGGAGCCCACTAAGTGGACTCCCTCAAACTTTGGTCGGGGCGAGAGGACAGGACTTATCGTTTTGAGCTTGCCAGTGCCTCAGAGTCGAAGCGTAGGGGCTTATTGATTGAGAATCAACTGCTTGACTATATATTTGATATATGCCCCGCCGATCCGTTCCGCATTCATAATGCAATAGTACTAGTTTGAAGCTGAGCGCCGGACGAACAGCTTCAAACCCTTGCGGACCTTGTGCAGGTTGACTGGAGGGAGAAGATTATATCGTTTGTGAGCAGACATCGTCCATTTTTTAGCGTGTTCATGGGTTTTACGCATTGGAGTTCTTTATCAAAAATGGTATGGTCAGGATAACAATGCCCCGCTAGTTCTTGTCAGCCCACTGGTAGGATATCTTTAGATCGTTGAACTGCGAATACGGAATTACTCTTTCGTGTTGTAGCCTGCCCACAACAATCCCGGGGGCTATGTTTGTGGCTCGCGCGAAGTTCTTGATCTTTTGTCTGGTTATTGACCGCGAGCGAGCAAAAGTATCATACTTGCTTTGAGGAATCATAAATTCTGCTGACAATGCATCTGCCTCAGCTTCTTTTGCCTCTTTGCTTTTCAAATTGGATTCAATAAATATATCCTTCTTCCCGTGCTTGAGAATATGCATTGCCTCATGGAAGAAAGTAAACCACAAATGATCATTCTTTTTGTATCTAAGACTCAACTGGACAAGTGCTTTTGTAGACGTTAGCCACTTGGTAGCGCCGCAGACATACGTCCTAGGTAGCTCTGGGACAAATACTACTGCGACTCCAGCATTTGCACATAATTGGCGCATTCGAGGTTGAAACACACTTGGCGGCTCCACTGTTAAAGCTCGAATATCTTGCAGCGCTTTCAGAAAAATAGCTTGATTATATGGCTGACAGTCGACGGCACGCGCCTCTAACTCACCTTTGCGTAACCACGCTGCGATAGCTCCTGGATCACTTTCAAAAGTCTCTGACCTTCTGTAGGCTACCTGCAAAGGCGACATCCATACTTCTTCCCAAGCTTCAGGTGATGCTACACCAAAGTAGCGGAGCACTTCCTGTAACTGTTCTGTGCAGTCATTGTGTTTCCGAATCCAACCCTTTTGAGCCATGGCCATGTGTGGTATTGTGGACAACCAGGTGATTTTATTTTCGAGAATTGCATGCTCTTCCTGCCGTGCTATTGCTTCGCGGTAATGTGTTTCGCGGCTTATCCAAAATGAGGCAGGAATACCAAGCACCATTTCAAACTGAAGAGCAGTATCAGGCGTGATTGCCGCTTTACCGTTTATTATCTCACTTATGGTTTTGCGCGGCCTACCTGTGCGATCACACAACTCGGCCTGGGTCATCCCTATGCATTCCAGCGTTTCCTGGAGAGTGTCTCCGGGAGGCGACACAAAGTCAGGTTTATATTGATTTACAATTGCGCTAGCCATGAGGGTCTCCTATTTCCACAATTTCAATAGCTGTGACTTTGTCCCAATCCAAGCCGCCATCCGGCAGTAACGGAATTGGGTCATTTGCCACCACAAAGAACAAACGGTAAGGACCATCCAAATCCACAGATATTTGGCCTTGCCGATCCCCTGTCATTGGATGAATCCTTGGACCCGGCAGTTTTGCCACGTCCGCCAAACAGCCAGCAGCAAAGAGTTCGTCTAGGCGCTTGCCTAATTTCTTCGAACGTAATGGGCCGCAACGTTGATCTCGGTGTTTCTTGTTGTTGCACAGCTTCTCTAGTTTTCCTGTCCTAAATAGTATATCCACATTCACCAACTAATGCAACATACTATTAACCCTAAGGGTCAATAATATACTGCGCGTCAGATACACACGAACGTACACGCTTGCTGACAATAAGCGCGTTGTTGCGCCTTTCTGAAAACATCAAATTGATTGACCGGGTGCAGCAGGTTTGGCACAGCAAGCATTACTCTTCGAACTTAACACCCGAAAGGTTTACTCCTGCGCCCTAAACCTGTAAACGAATCTGCAAAACTTAATGCTCGCTGCATTGTCGAATTCGGAGAACCGAAATTTCCAACGCTCGCCAGGGGCAAGATGGATTAGCACAGAGGACGGTGTGTCTAATCTTGCCCCGTCTTTGTCATACGTCAAGAATTCAATTTGCGCATGCACAATGTGCTTGTCGCTTATGTTGATTACATACCCTGTGTATTTGTCGTCTTCCGTCAATGTCGGAGCTGATTCCAGTCTTAAAGCCGGCCCGGACTCATCATATTGCGTCAGGTATTCAATATCGTTCAATTTGCTCATCATTTCTCCTCCACGTCCTACAGTTCCGGCTCCCCGTTGATATGTTCCATAGCTTCGTCAGCCAAAATCTTTTCATAGATGCGCCTGGCCTGAGCATCAGTCTCCGGTGTGCGGGGCACGCCGCGCCGCGCCACTACGGAATCCTATATGTCAGCGCGTGGCCGATCTTCGCCGGAATGACTGTCTGCATTCTACCGTACAAACAATATTTTGTAAAGTTATTCACAAGAGTATTTACAGCAGATTGAGTCATCATTCACTCAAGCATTCATAAAACAAAAAAGGTGCAGTCATTACAACTACACCCTCATACTTTGGTCGGGGCGAGAGGATTTGAACCTCCGACCTCTCAGTCCCGAACCGAGCGCTCTACCAAGCTGAGCCACGCCCCGCCCGACCGAGAGCAATTATATCATACGCGCAGCCTCACTTGCAATAATGAATATCCGTTTCGATGCATCACATATTCTTCTCCAAGATCAATTCAATGACCGTCACGGGCTCTGCGCGATCTTCTTTTGCCATTTCTATTGTGAATGTGCTGTCCTGTGCTTGGATTGTCTTGATACTGCCGCCTGTTAGAACGGAACCTGAAGCGATTCTTCCGCCTGGCGAAGGCATATTCTCAGGTATTTGCGTCCAATCGATCACGTGAAGATAGACTTTGTTGCCTTTATGTGTGCAGGCTCCCCATGCGCCAGGGTGGATTGGGCCGCCGCTTGTAGCATATATCGAATCGCCGTATTTGCGCATCCAATCGCCCATCTCAGTCATTCGAGTGACTTCATCAGGATGAATACCGCCGGTTGGCAGCGGGTCGATGTTCATTAGCAGATTGCCATCGCCTCCGGCGCAGTAAATCACTCGTTTCATCAGTTCTTTGAAAGATATAACAGGCTTATCGAAACTGTGCCAGGAGAAGAAGCCGGTGAAAGTCATATTTGACTCCCAGTTGCGCTCGGCCCTGAACCCGCCAATTTCCTGCTCAGGGGTGCTGTAATCCGCAGCGCACGAACAACGATCATTGATTATGATGTTCGGGTTGATCTCATAAGCCATTTTGAATAGCTTTTCAGACTCCCACGTTTTCGGGTCCGGGTAGTTGCCAGCGTCCCAGAATATAATGTCTACGGGTCCATATTTGGTGAGCAATTCTTTAACTTGCCTATACATATATTCGTTGTATTTTGGTAGATTGTTCTGGTAATCGGGGTGATGCCAATCTCGCTGAGAATAGTATATTCCGAACTTGAGCCCGGCTTTGTGAGTAGCTTTGGCGAGCTCGCCGATGATGTCTCGTTTGAACGGCGTGTGCATGATGTTGTATTCTGTTGTCTTGGTGTCCCACATGGCAAAGCCGTCGTGATGCTTACAGACGGGGATAATATACTTTATGCCTGCGTCTTTTGCCATCTTCACCCATTTATCTGCATCAAACTCCGCAGGATAAAAAGATTTATACAGGTTCTCATAGACTGCGACAGGGATTTTTGTTCCGATACCGTCCCAATAACCTTGAGGTTCAGCGCCGCCCGCAGTATTTGGTCTTTGCTTGCCGATAGAGTAGAAATCCTGGCACCAGCTGATTTCGCCGCCTATAATGCTGGACATGTTCCAGTGGATGAACATTCCCAGCCTGGCATCACGCCACCACTGCATTTTCTGTATGCTCTCAGGCGATTTTTCAGTTTTTGCGGATTTTTGCGCATCTGCCCAGAATTGCTCAAATGTCATTGTTGGTCTTACCTTTCTTTTGGTAGCCGTTTCGGCAGCGCAGACCATTGATATAACAAGCCCAGCGCCGATTATTGCTATTAATGCTGTTTTGAGAATTTGTCTCATTGGTTTGCCTCATTGCATAGAATTACCAAATACTGGTTATGGACAGTATGTGGGTTCTCCTCTGTGAAAGATGGGCAATAATAACTTCTGTGAATTAACCCATATTATTCATGATGTGCGGTAGGCTTCGGCATCAGGATACCGAAGCAACTAAAAATAACTTCTATGAATTAAGACGCAATTTGTAGATGGATTGCGATCTATGCAGTATAATAAGTGAGTAGTAATTATTTGTTAGGTGGTTGCATGCATAGAAAAGATTGGGTTGGACGTCTACTGGGGATCGTTATATTTCTGTTGGGTGTGGGTTTGCTGACGTTTGTGTTTTTCGCTGCGTATGGATTTTTCTCAGCGGATGTCATAAGCGCGCGAAATTCCGAGCCTATTGCCAATGAGCTTGGCCGTTCGGCTATTAATGTTCTGGCAAAAATTGGCTATTTAGTAGTGATGACCATTGCCGGCTCTCTGATAGCTGGCAAAGGCGTTACTTTGTATTTTGCATCGGGCGGACACGGCCTGCACGAGGAAATTGCGCCGGAAATTGAAAAATAGGGTTTTTTCTCCGGTGCCCGGCGCCTACTTATGTATTGATCTGGCCTGGGTGTCGTAAGCGGCTTCCTGGAACACTTCGTTCAGGGTTGGATGCGCGTGTATGGTCGCCACTACCTCATCTATGGTCAGCTCATTTTGAATGGCTAAAACGCCCTCTATGATAAGATCTGTTGCGTCAGGGCCTACTATATGGACTCCGAGTATTTCGCCATGTTTTGGCTCGCTAATGATCTTGATGAAACCTTGGGTCTCGCCGATTCCCATAGCCTTGCCATTGTGGCTGAAGCCAAACTTGCCTATGCGAATATCGCCGTGCCTTTGCTTTGCCTGCTCCTCGGTCAAACCGACCGATGCGCACTCCGGGTTGGTATATACGCATGCGGGGAAAGCCTTGTAGCTCATTTTTGAGCGCAAACCCAGCGCGTGTTCTACAGCCACGATACCCTCGGTCCAGCCAACATGGGCAAGCATAGGTTCGCCGATCACATCGCCGACCGCGTAAATGCCTGCAATATTCGTCTGCATGGATTCATTGACAATTATTTTCCGGCCATCGTGCTTGACTCCAACTTTCTCCAAGCCGATGTCTTCCAATACTGCTTTTCGACCGACCGCCACAAGCGCTTTATCAAAATCCAATGCCTTCTCAATGCCGTCAGATTGAATATAGACACGCTTGCCGCCCTTGATGTTTTCGGCGCGCGTGACGCTGGCGTTCAGCATAAACTTCATTGCGCCGTGTTCGAGCAATTTCTGCAGCTCATTGGCGGTTTCGGTGTCTGCGGCGGGCAGAATCTGGGGCATTATCTCGACAACGGTTACGTCTGTTCCCAATGCCTCGAATGTGTAACCAAACTCAAGCCCAATTGCGCCTGCTCCAATCACAAGAAGCTTCTTGGGAACCTGTGAAAACTCAAGAGCTTCGCTGCTTGTCCACACATCTCCGCCGATTTCCAAACCTGGCAGCGGGAGGGTTGCAGGCGTTGAGCCGGTTGCAATAATAATTTTGTTAGCTTTGATAGTCTCAGGCTCAATGCCGGTGGTTACGGTTACCTCGTGCTCTCCGGTGATTCGTCCGGTCCCGCGCACCAGGCGGATTTTATTCTTCCTGAAAAGCCCTTCGACCCCCGCTATTAGCTGCTTGACTATATGAGCTTTGCGCTCCATCATCACAGGCAGATTCAGCTTGTAACCAGAAACATCGACGCCAAACTCAGACGCGCGCCTGCAGTTCTCAAGCATAGTCACGCAGGAGAGCAAAACCTTTGTGGGGATGCAGCCGACATTGAGGCATGCGCCGCCAACAGCGCCGTTTTCGACAATGACTACCCGAGCGCCAAGCTGAGCAGCTCTGATGGCTGCCACATATCCGGCGGGTCCTGAGCCTATGACGCAGATATCGATGTCGAAGTCGGGCGAGAGCAGAATTTGTTCCTGGATGCTTGGGAACACGATCGGTGACCTCTTCAAGCCGGGGATGTCCACAAGCAATGTGGCGGCTATATCCACGTCCGGCGTTACAATATGTGCACAGGCAGCAGAAGTTTCGCGTGCGTCAGTCTTTTGCTTCAATACCGATCCCCCAACTAAAGATTGTTCCTAGGTAAATACTAGCATACGTGCTTGAGAGTGTCAAACAAAAGGTAGGTTTGGTTTTACGAAGGTCTCTTTGACTTTCGCAGTTATAGATTCGACTGATGTTTTGCCTTTCTCAAGCGCAAGATCGAACTGCTGCCTTAACTCTTCCTTTGTCATGTGCCGCCCGGTGGTGTAGTAATACACGATGCCTTCGCCCGCTGCCCATGTTCCTGCAAATGCGATTGCTGCCTTGGGTATTATGCCTCCGCCAAGCGGAATTTGCCCTACTAATTCTCTCGCAATAGACCTCCAACCGAATGCCGCGCCGAGTATCGAAGCTATTTCTGCTGATTGCTGCTTGAAGCCAATATCTCGGCTGTGAGCTGCGGCGAGCATGAAGAGCATCCTTATCTGATTTGCCGTTAATACCACAAGATCGCCTGCGGATGCCGCCAAAGCTGCCAGAGGGGCCAAAGGGTTCGGAATGATATTGCCCAGAGACGTTGAAACTACGAATATGGCGTTTTCGAGGCTGATCGTTTGTATGATGTTCTTGCAGACCTCCGGGCGGAAGGCCGGCAGCGCTCGCGCGAGCGGGAGGTGGGCATATTCGAGATCCGGCAGGCGCAGGATATCGGTTATGATCTTACGGAGGTCTTCCTGATCAGAGAATGTGAATATGCGGCGGGGATCCACGCGCGAAAGGTCTTCGCCGAAATCAAACGATCTCAAAACAATGTCGCACTTGGGCAGCATATCTTTCGCTTGCTGCGTGAGCGGGGTGGTGAGCAGCAGCAGAGTATCAGAAGCCATTTCGTATACTTTGGGGTCTATGCCCACCAAAAACTGAGCCGCATCTTTGACCGCATTCTCCACGCCCACCACAGCCAGGCGTATTGGCGCCTCGCTTTCGGCTTTTACATTCTTTGGATTGAGCTGGTGAAACGCTTTCCATATATTCGAGAGCATTTTGGCATTCACGGATCTTGCCATACTAACCTCCAAAGGCGCTGCATTCTATCGCTTATTATGGTATTCTGCATATCACGGCAAATTCCTTTGTGATATACCCATACCTCTAGTAGTAATATCGTATTACACAGTAATAGTGCCAGGGGGTCAGGCAAAAATAGCTCAATTTGACAATTGCTTACTTGCAGCACATAAGGTATCCTCTATATGTCGGTGGCTGGACCGTATGATTTTCTGAAATGAGGCGGTATACCGTAAAATCATACGCCATTCCAGAGGTAACTATCAAACTGCCTGCCCGCAGAGTTGCCAATGGAGCAGATTAGCATATTGCGACATCGTGACCTGCCAGCACTACGCAGATTTTTAAGCAATCTGGCCACCGACGTTTTTTGTGATTATTTTATATTCCTAACGTTCATTACTTTCTCTCCTTCCTTTCAGTGTAGGGGCTGCAGAAAAAAACTGCAGCCCCTTTGCTATATCTGGAAGGGAATCACCGGCGCTGTTGAGAAGAATATATCGTAGAACATTCTTGTGTGATGAAAGAGAAACTATGGCAGATTCGCAGTTTGAAGAGATAGCAGACCATTATGATGCCCTTATGTCGGGAGTTCCCTACAAGCTTTGGGTGAAATACATAGAGGGTTTGCTGAAAAGATATGATTTTAAGCCCGAAACCGTTTTGGATGTTGCTTGCGGCACCGGTAATGTGAGTGAGTTGCTAGCCAGCATGGGCTATGATGTGGTGGGTATAGACATCGCCGCTGATATGATCAAGGTTGCCAAAGCCAAGAATAGCAAAGTGGAATATCACACTCAGGACGTTGCTGAGCTTGATCTTGATGGGCGCAAATTCGACCTCGCAATCAGCCTTTTTGATAGCCTCAACTACATCACAGACCTTGCGCAGCTCGCTGAAGGCATCAGGCGGGTGGGGGAGCACATGGTGGATGGCGGGATGTTCATTTTCGACGTCAATACCGAATACGCCCTGGCGCACCATTTCTTCGATCAGGCCAATATCTCACCTGACCGCTATCCCAAGTATATTTGGAACAGCGAATATGATTATTCAACCCGTATTTGCCGGATCAATATGACATTCGAGGTGCTGGAAAACAATGAAAAGCGGCAGTTCAAGGAAGTGCACGTTCAGCGGGGCCACAGTATCACTGAGCTCACCATGATGCTCATCGATGCCGGTTTCGAGCTGTTGGATACATTTCACGCATATAAATTTCGCAGGCCAAACCGCAGGTCTGACCGCATATTTTATGTAGCTCGGAAGGTGAAAAAGTGAACCGAAGCGTTTTGAGAGGCATCTTTCTTATTGCAATAGCAATTGTGATAGTCGTCGGCTTGATACTCATGCCGGGCGCAAAGCCAAAGCCGAAACCAACTCATCCGCCCAATAACGACCCCTGGCTGCTGGTCTCTTACGACCCAAATAATCCCTACGGCACGTATCTAGGCAATGGCTTTATTTCCACTCGGATCATGGCCAATGGCGTTGGGACGGAGTGCTATATGGCTGGGCTTTACAATAAAGAGAAATTGATCCCGACACCAACCTGGAGCGATTTACGCTTCTTTGATGGCAAGATAGAATCAATAACAGAATCAAAACCGAGTGAGATTTATAAGCTAACTTTGAGATTTGGCGCAGAATTCAAACTGGACAAGACAGCTGACTACAAACAAACACTTGATATGAAAACGGGCACTTTCACGACTGAGGCGACTTGGCGGGCAAGCGATAAAACGCTGACGGGCAGTATCGCGATAGTCGCCTCAAGGGCGACGCCTGGCGCTGGGCTTGTATGGGCCAAGTTAACCCCTGACTTTACAGGCAATGTCAGCGCAAAGTCATGTTTTAGCATTGATGGTTTCAAATCAGGTCCTCTGTTGTGTTATGGGAGTGAAGATAGAGAAAGATTTCCCCGTAATGATCTCTACACTGACATGATGGCGTTCAGGTCTAATCCTTCGGGAAATGAAGATATGGAATTAAGCTTATTTCATACCATTGATCCATCTGTTATGGGGTTTATTGGGAGTGTCAGTCTTGAAGTGAAAACAGGCCGCCAGTTTGATATTCGTAGTTGGTCGTATTGGAGGCGGGGTGTTAATCCAGGTTGTCCCCGTGAATTTGAGCGCGCCGTTAACTCACCCGACAAATTCATCGCCGCCCACAAAGCAGCAATGGCAAAACTCTGGCAAAAAGACATCATCATAGACGGCCCCGCGCAAGACCAGCAGGCTATTCACTCCTGCATGTTCTATCTCATGCAAAGCGTGCGCGAGGGGAGCCAGTGGAGCATTCCTCCGATGGGGCTTTCTAATAACGCCTTCAGCGGGCATGTCTTCTGGGATGCTGATCTCTGGATGTTCCCCGCGCTTATTTTGCAGCATCCTGAGCTTGCGAAGTCTATCGTAGATTATCGTTATAAAACGCTTTCAGGGGCTATGGCGAACGCCAAGGCCGATGGATTCGCCGGAGCGCAATACGCCTGGGAAAGCGGCTATACCGGCAAAGAAGATACGCCGAAGGGGCTTGTCTATCGGCATGAGCGCCACATAAACGGCGATGTCGCAATTGCGCAGTGGCAGTATTATCTAGCGACGGGTGATCTCAATTGGTTAAAGACTCGCGGCTATCCCGTTCTAAAGGCGACCGCCGACTGGTGGGTGAGTAAGGCAAAATTCATCAAAGAGAAGAAACGATATGAGATATTGCAGGTGGTTCCGCCGGATGAAAACGCCGAACTGGTAAACAACAGCGCCTATACAAATGCCATCGCGCAGATGAATCTCAAAATAGCATCTCAGGCTGCGAAGTTGACTGGTAACGCCGCGAACCCCAAGTGGTCTGAGGTCGCGAGTATGTTATATATACCCTATGACGCCTCCAAAAAGCGATTCATCGCCTACGACGGCTACAAGGGGGATAAGGCAAAGCAGGCTGATACCGAGCTTATCGCATATCCGCTGCAGTTTTCTATTCCTGGCGCGGATATGAATGTGATTTATAAATCCAATTACGATTATTACGCGCCAAAGGTTGATAAGAACGGCCCGGCTATGACTTCGTCTGCGCATGCTGTAATTGCCGCGAGGCTCGGTGATTGTGATCAGGCTTACGCTGATTTCACCAGGAGCTACAAAGATTATCTCAGAGGGCCTTTCAATTATTTCAATGAGAAGCGGTCGCGGACATGGGAGCAGATGTGCTTCCTAACCGGAGCCGCAGGCCCGATACAGGCAACTCTCTTTGGCCTGGCTGGCGCTCGAATGGACTATTTCCCAAAAGACCCCGCCACGGCTGGTCTGCAATTCAAGCCATGCCTGCCGAAGGCTTGGAAGAGCCTTAAGATTACGGGGGTGCAGTGGCGTGGAAAGACATTCGATGTGATAATCGATAAAACCAACAAAGCAACTATACTGCCGAAATAGCAAATCAAGTCTAAATACAGTAACAGCTCACTCTTCGTGAGAATATATGTACAAACTAGCATCCTGAGCCCGTCGAAGGGCGCGGTCAAGTTTAGTTACATGTCACTTCGTAGCCGCATACTTCGACGGAGCTCAGCATGCTCACATTCTACTCATCAAGTGTGAGCTCTTACTAAACACACGAGGTTTTTTATGGTTATGGATATTTTTGATCTCAAAGGAAAGACAGCGGTAATTACCGGCGGGGGTGGGGTTTTGTGCCAATCTATGGCGCGAGAACTTGCTTCGCGCGGAGCCAATGTTGCCGTTTTGGACATTCGTGAAGATGCGGCTAAATCTGTCGCCGATGCAATCAATGCTATTGGCGGACGAGCTATTGGAATCGGCTGCAATGTATTGGACAAAGAGAGCTTGGAGGCAGCCCGCGATGCCGTAATTGGCGAATATGGCGTCATAGACATTCTCATAAACGGCGCTGGCGGCAACAACCCGCGCGCCACTACATCGAGTGAGGTTTGCCGAGCTGATGACTTGAAATCAGCCGTTGATGGTTTCAAATCTTTCTTTGATCTTGACCCGGACAGCGTGCAGTCTGTTTTCAATCTCAATTTCATAGGCACTTTGCTGCCATCTCAGGTTTTCGGTCGAATAATGGCCGAACAAGGGCATGGGGTCATACTCAACATCTCGTCTATGAACGCTTTGAGGCCGCTCACCAAAATCCCCGCTTATTCGGCTGCGAAGGCTGCGGTTTCGAACCTCACCCAGTGGTTGGCGGTTCACTTTGCGCCTGTTAACGTTCGAGTGAATGCGATCGCGCCAGGGTTCTTTCTTACAGATCAAAATAGATTTCTGCTGACCGATGAAAAGACCGGCGAGCTTACCGCCAGGGGCAACACGATCATTGCGCACACGCCCATGGGCAGATTCGGTAAACCCGAGGACTTGAATGGAACGCTTTTATGGCTGGTTTCTGATGCGTCGCAGTTTGTGACGGGTATAGTGGTGCCGGTCGACGGCGGTTTTTCAGCATTCAGCGGAGTTTGAGGAGAGATAATGATCAACAATAAGAATATTCCATCCAAAATGAAAGCGGTTGTGCTGGAGGCCCCCAAGACGCTTACATACCGCGAGATACCAGTCTGGCCGGTCGAGTCTTACAATGATCCCGATATGGTTCTGGTAAAAGTGGCGGCTTGCGGTGTTTGCGGTTCGGATTTCAGATATTACGCTGGTGAAAACCCCTGGGCGCAGCACACTCTTGGCCGCCACATGGATAACCCGCCGAATATCGTGCTCGGGCATGAGTTTACCGGCGAGGTTGTGGCTGTCCTTAGCGAGAAAAACTCTCGTCTTTTGGGTAAGCGGGTTGCTCCAATCTGCTCGAAAACTTGCGGGACTTGCAGCGAATGCGCGGCGGGGCGAACGCAGTTATGCCCGAATACCGTTCATCTCGGACATGGGCAAGGGTGGGGCAAGCAGGATTTCTTCCCTGGCGCGTATGCGGAATATGTGCCAGCTTGGGCGAGCAGTTGCTTTGTTATTCCAGAAAATCTGAGCTACGAGGAAACCGCTATGATGGACATTTTGGCGGTTTGCGCGCATGTGGCGCATCAGGGAGATATTCAACCCGGCAGGCCGGTGCTGATGATGGGTGCGGGTCCGGCTGGAAACGGCATAGCTCAGGCGGCGAAATATCTCGGCGCCAGCAAGGTTGTGATAACCGATATTGCCGATATTGCTCTCAATCTCGCGCGTAAACAGGGCATAGATCATGTTGTGGACGTGCGCGGCAAGAGCTTTGAACAACTTTTATTCGAACTGCGCGCAATTTCTCCTGAGGGCTTCGGAAGCGTGTTCGATAGCATCGGCGCTCAAGAAAGCTTCAATCTTGGCCTGAAACTACTGGGTAAGAGCGGCACTCTGGTGAACATGGCCGTGCATGACACGGACATGCCCATCAACTTCCTCAATCTCGGCAGTGAGCGCAAGATAACCACAAGCTGCAATTTTGCCACGGGCGACTATCCCTGGGCGCTGAGCTGGCTGGAATCGGGCAGGTTTAGCGTCAAGCCTTGGCTGGATGTTATAAAGCTTGAGGACGTGCCCAGGGTATTCGCTGAAGTGGATTCCCATGCAGATCAAAAGCAGCGTTTCAAGATGGTTATTAAGTTCGATGGGGTTTAGCCCAGAACTCCCGAGCCTTTTTCAGCAGATCGATTACTTCTTCGTCTGAGACCTGGTCGAAATCTACATACCAATACCCGACTGCCATAAATGAGGATGGCGTTTTAAGGCATATCAGATCGTCTAGATATGGCCGCAGCATCTCGATTGAGTCAGCTGCTCCTACTGGCGCCGCAAGGGTGATTGCTGCGGCATTCAGTTTTCGCGCCGCTAATATGGCTGCTTTGGTAGTATAGCCGGTTGCTATGCCGTCGTCGACCAGAATCACCCGCTTTCCCTTCACGTCAGGTGGGTCGCTGGTTCCCCGATATATCAGAAGCCTGCGGTTGATCTCTGCCAATTGCCGATCTACTTCGCGATCTATATATTGCGGGCTTACATTGAGCAATCGCACAGTTCGCTCGTCAATGAGCCGATCATGGTTTCCCCAGCTCGCCACGGCTCCGATAGCAAGCTCTGGCTGACCTGGCGCAGGGATTTTTCTCGGCGCTATCACATCCAGCGGCGCATGAAGATGCTTCGCCACTTCATAGCCCACCACAACACCGCCCCTGGGGATCGCCAGGACGATACAGTTGGAATCAACGCAGCTATCAAGCTTGCGAGCTAATTCCAATCCTGCCTCTTTTCGATTTATAAATGTTTCTGCAGGGTTTGGCATATTCTTTTGTTACCCCTCTGAAGTTTTGACTAAAGCCAAGGTCCACAAACTATTTCATGGCAAAAAAGCGACAATGTCGTTTATTATAAATAGGTTCTAGTTGTAATACTTTGCATGGTAATCTATAATATACATACAATACTAGAGCCTGTCTGTTATAAAATCAATAGTATAACATCAATGAACACGAGCAACACTGAAACAACACCTTATGCTACTGCGGCTACAATTGTTATTGTAGCTGATGTGGATTTGCGCATTGTTAGTGTAAACAATGCACTAGTAGGCTTACGCGGCCATAACACTATGCCTGACGGCCTCACTAGTTTGGATTTGTTGGATCATATAGAAGGCATAGATCGCGAAGAGGCCAAGCGTGTTTGTGAGACAATACTTGCTGGCGGAAGATTTGCCGGGGGTGCGAGATCTTATAAGAAAGTCGTAACGACTCCGGAATTGCTCGGAGAACGTAGTGTTTTGCTTCTTGGTCCGCATTTTGTCAGCACGGATAAAGTAGGCGGTATTGTATACGCGAGGTTCCGCTCATCTGATTCCGATGGGATAGTGCAGCGAGATATCAAACCCGAAACATTCTATGAATACTTGGTTGAAAGATCACCTGACCTCGTGTTTTTGGCGGATGAGAACGGACATATTACATTCACGAATCAGTCTGTCGAATGGTTCACAAATATATCGGCAAGCGCTATTCGCGGGAAGCATATCAGCGAGATAATACATGCAGATGACGTTGACAGGTTCCGCGTTGCGCTGGCGACTGCCGCCGTTTTCCACGGCCCGCTGCCTGAGTTTCAGTGCAGAATAGTGTCAACTTATGGATCTTCGCGGACTGTTGTTCTCACTGCAAATATGCTCCAGACAGCAAACGGACTCAGAATCCTGGGGATTTGCAGGGATGTGACGGAGTCTGCAGAGCTGCGCGAAAAGCTTCTCGTGAGAAATAAGGCCCTATCTACTCTCAACCAGATAGTTGCAACGTTATCTAGCGCAAGGGTATTGGATGAGGGATTGCAACTTTCGCTTGAGATGATATTAAACGCGTTAGGCATTGAAAAGGGCTTTATATCTCTTATAGATTACGATGAAATTACTCGTGCTAGAGTTCGATATTGCGTGAATGTTGACCTTAACGGCTTTGTTAACAACAGCAAAGTGAGAATTTATGAATCTGGTGATGCGCTTGTTGTTACGAGTGTCGAATCCAGTGAGCATTTTGACGCTGAAGCTAAAGAGTTTCTGAAAGCGCAGGGCATTAACGCTATTGTAATGGTGCCTCTTGCCGCTGTGGGCGCTGTTCAGCCTATACTGTTTTTAGTTGTACCCCCAGCTTATGAGCTAACATTTGAACAGATGGAGTTTATGAGACTTGCTGAGAGTGTGTTGGGGCCTGCAATTGAAAATGCCAGGCATTTTGAACTGGAGAGGACCAAATCACTTGAATTAGAGGCGCTCGCCAGAGAGGCTCATCACAGGATCAAGAATAATCTGCAGATGATCACGGGCCTGCTGAACATCTCAGGTAATGATCTCAGCGCAACTGGTGATGCGGCTTTTGCACGTTGCAAACGGCAGATTATGGCTGTTGCGACGGTGCATGACCTTCTGACCCCAAAAGTTAAAGCATACTCGCTTTCATTGCAAAAATGTATCGCCAGCATTGCTGAGCATGCGTTGATGGGAATGGGGTGTAGTGATGCAATATGTTTATGTGTTGATGGGGATGATTGCTGGGTGACGCCTGATACGGCAACCGCATTGGGCATCATTGTCAATGAGATTGTCTGCAACGCTGCAGAACATGCATTCCATGATAAAGGAACTGGCACAATCAGTATCAGCATTGCCAGTGATAGTGGGCAAACCACTTTGACCATTAAAGATGACGGCGTTGGGCTGTCAAATGGCTTTGTAGTGCCCCAGAATCCCGATTCTGGGTTTGGTTTGGTAACCTCCCTGGTGAAATATGGTCTGGGCGGAAAGCTGTATGTAGAAGACACGGGTAATGGCACGCGCGTTTCGATTATTATTTAGCGAACAAAGGAGAATGTGATGGGATATCGAGTGTTGGTGGTTGAGGATGAGGCTGTTGTAGCAGTTGGCATCAGGGCAATGGTACAAGCCGCAGGGCATGAGGTGGTTGGCGTAGCCAGAACCGGCGAAGATGCTGTTGAGATGGTGGCTGAAACGTACCCTGATGTTGCATTAGTAGACATTAAGCTGCCTGGGATTGATGGCATTGAGACTACTCGCAGGCTTGTCGCGCAAAGTGGAGTGGTTGTTATGATTTTGACCGCCTACGCCGATGACGAGTTTATTGAGGGCGCAGCGGAGGCCGGAGCATTCACCTACCTGATGAAACCGGCGGATATGGATACTCTGAAAGCAAACATTGAGATTGCCGTAGCTCGCGCATCCGAATTTGCTTTGCTTCGGAAGGAATCTGAGGACACCCGCAGCGCTCTTGAAACGCGAAAACTGACTGAGAGGGCTAAGCACATTCTTATGGCCAGGTTAGCTATAACTGAAGAGAATGCGTTTACCCATCTCAGGCAAAAATGCAGGAATCAAAACAAGACCATGCGGCAGGTTGCTGAAGAGATAATCAGCGCAGATGATGCGTTTATGAGCGTTATAGAGAAAGACCCTCCAAAGAAAGAACGAGTTCACACAGAGTCTTAACTTGAAATGAGAAGGCCGCTATGCGCAATCACATAGCGGCTTTTCGACATGTATGGCGGATGAACCATCACTTTTAAGTCTTCAAGCCCTTACTGATTCTTTGGGGCTAGTTAGTAACTGACGCAGATACTCCAAATACCTCTGCGGCATTGTTGCCAGGGCTGCGTCTACTGGCCTGGCATAGCTGACTGTTGCGCAGAGCGGACAGTAATAGGACCTAAGCCCGTGTGTTCCGGGGATGATCATGGCGAAATCCCTGCATTTTGGATTTTCGCAGCTTACCACGTCAATCATTGTGAGCAGCATATAAATCAACTCCTCTATAATATTCTTCCGCGAGTGGGCTGGGAAAAGGTTAGGTGAAATTGCTGGATTTTCGTAACAGCTCACTCTTTGTGAGAATACACGTACAAACTAGCATCCTGAGCCATCCTGAGCAGCGTCGAAGGACGAAGGGTGTGGATAAGTCTAATCAAATGTAATTTCCCTGCCGCGTGCTTCGACGGAGCTCAGCATGCTCACATTGTACTCATCAAGAGTGAGCTCTTACGATTTTCGTAAGAGTTCAGTCTTAGTGTATTTGTCATTCCGAACTTGATTCACTAGCGTCCCATAGCATTCGATGTAATAGTTTTGAGTTTTGAGTTCTGAGTTCTGAGTTCTGAGTTATTGATTTGTCTTCGCACGAGTCATTCAGTCCACTTCGCCAAGTTACCACTTCGCCATCCTGAGGCTCTCGAAGGATGAGCAGCATGATAAGCTTTCAAATCTAGCATTTCCTTATGACAC
>JAPLCU010000084.1 GCA_026392045.1 Armatimonadota bacterium | reverse complement strand
CCCAAGATATCCACCGAGCCGTGAGCGATAATGTCCTGTTCAAGCACCTCCAGAACCGGTATGCCGGAAGGCAATTCATATAGCCTGCCGCGCACCGTTGCGCGTTCTATTGAAACAGCTTCGCTGCAATAAATCTCGTGGTTCCAGAAGCCGCGCTTCAAACTGCCATATACTACGATTTTGATGCACATAATGTTGAGTTCCTATTCCATCCCACGGGCACTATTTCTGTTATTGTCATTGAAGAAGTGTTGATCACCACGAGCGCATCGCGGGGAATCCTCGCCTCAATCCATCCAAATTCACCACCGACCGCATCTCTGATGTAATCCATATTGGAGGCATATAGAACGACCCCATATCGCTCGCTATACATCATTTCAAGCGGATTGGCGCCCTTTATCATAATGATGCGGCTCGGGTCTGTTTTGGCAACCATTACGGATGCAAGCGACCCTTTGCACAAGGCCAAACGCTGAGCCAGAGAGTGTATATTGATTCGCCCATCATGGCCAACAGCTTCATCTGCGAACCTGAATATTATCTCGCTGTCCACCTCGGCGTGTCTAGGCAGCCTGAATCTTCGGAATAGCCAGTCTGCGTTGGTTATGGTTCCATTATGCGTGGCTACAATGGCTCCTGTTCGCTTTGGCTGCGAGTTGGCAATATTGCTAATGTCGCCGCGAGTAGGCCATCGTGTGTGACCCATCAACACATTGGTGCCATTATCGATATCATTGATGACCTCTACAAATGCTTTGTCTCGGACGAACTCGCTGGCAGGCACGGCCAGCTTTGATATCTTGTGGATGGTCTATTTCATCCCGCGTTCTTTGCTTGGTTCCAAATATGACCCCAGCTTGTCCACACATTATATAGCGCCTCCATCTCGCGTGTCGCCTGAATTGTCCTGCTGGCGTGTTACCTCGCCATTATGCTCACAAGCGCCTTGTGGCGCAACGTGGCGCGACTGTGCGCGGTCGTTTGGCGGCGCTGCCGCTTCACTCTCTGGCTCCGCTACGGCAAAACCTTGAAATATGCCTTTGGCGTATTGGCCACGATTATCATTCACCCAGAATGCTGTTTCTGCATACCCCATATCGAACGCCAAAGCAGTCACCCGTGGCCTATCTAGCATGTTGGTTAGGCCGGAGAGCCTGACCGCTTCCAAGCCGGTCAACACTTCGGCGGGAACTCTAATCTTAGTTGACTCCACAGCACACCTCCATTGGGTTTGCGCTATCGCTCACAGGCTTCTTGACTTTGGGCGCTGGCCTACCATATTTCCACGCAGAATCGCCAGGCATCAATCGCAGCAAATGAGCGCGAGCCGTCTTGAAGTCTGGACCATTCATTTTGAGCGCGGAAATCAGGAAAACACGAAAGTCATATTTTGCCGAGGCAGGCTCATATTTCCGCTGTTTTGCCGATGCGCCTTTACAGTTCATCGCCCGCGCCAGCAGCGCCATGCTGAAGAGGACTACGCTTTTAACACGTCCGGCGTGGAGCGAGCCAGCATAAGCTCGAAGTTCAACGGCTCCACGCAAGAAATACCCGTTGTAATTCAAAATTGAGTAGCGGCTGGAGTCGTAACGCTGCGGATTCTCGACATATCGACCATACCATTGCTTGTTTAGCTGATAGAAGGTTCTCGGTGGGTTTCTTGTAATCCGCTCAATGAACGCGGGGTCTATGGGTTTGCAGTAGCGTTCCATTCGCTGCCCGTCCACGCCAAGAGCGGCATATATGATATCCTGCTGTTTGTAGATAATCTTTGCGAGGTTTGCAAGCGCCTTAGGTGTAATGTCTGGATGACTGAGGTGGACGTGAAGCCCACACTTTTCGTCAACCTGCGTGCCACACTTCCGCACCGCGCGTACGACGTCCTGGAGTTCGGGAATGTCGTCATACGAGAGGATTGGCGACACAACCTCAGCTCTCAGGTTGGCAGGCACGCTGGTGAGAGATGCATCTGCGACAACAGTCCACATTCTGTTCTTGCTGTCTAGAACGGTCCAAGGGTCGAATGAACCGTTTCCTCCTACATGAGTAACCTCGCCTCCCACGACGCTTTGAATGGCTCGTGCAACCGTTCCACGCTCGCGTCCTATAGTCTCAATCTCAACACCGAAGCGAATTTCCTCTATATTCACAATCTTCTCCTATTCTTTGGCTCGTATGGCAATGCATCAATTGCGTATCAGGTTATGGTTTACAATTTCGCCGCGTCCCTCCTGGCTTTCTCCTCCCTCATCCACGCAATGAAATCGCCTTCTCCAGGCAGCAGATTGTTTTTGTCGAGCGTGGTTTCCTTTAAACGTTTTGCGTTAGCAGCGAATTTGAGAACCTCTGCCTCATCCAACATCCAACGTGCTCCGTTTCTGGTGGCTTTGAGCCTGCCAGCGCGTATCAGGCGCAATACCGTGCTCGGCGATACCTTCAATTGCAGTGCTGTTTCCTTGAGTGTAATCATTTGTGGCCTCCTTGTAATTGGTGATAGTGGTCATGTCAATGTTTTGTCATCGCGATCTAGCAATAATGTTTCGACTGCAAGTATATGTGGAGTCATGGCTGAGTCCGTGTGTATTTAACTAATACAATTATAGCATTTTCAGAGGCAAATGTCAAGATATATTGCGGTAGATATGTAACAGGCTGTGACAGACACGCAAGGCAAAACCACGGTTATGGCGCGCGATCCTGTGCCTATAATTGTGTTCATCCTCAGGGACTGTGCGGGATCATGTTATATACAGCTTTGGAGCCGATGACACTCCCAGGCAGTCAGTTGCCATACGAACACATTGCGCACATCAATCACGCTCAAAACCCTCTTTAATTTGCGCAAATGCGCTATTCATAGTGTGTAGCATTAAATTATGCAGCGGTGTAAACTGCCAATATGGACAAAAAACAGTTTCAGAAGCGCCTCGGATCAGTCATTAGAATCCGTAGAATCAAGCACGGATACAGCCAAGAATCGTTTGCCGACGTGGTGGGAGTTCATAGAACCTATATCGGATCGGTCGAACGCGGCGAGCGCAACATCACTCTCAATAACGCGCTTGCTATCGCCGAGTCTCTCAGTATTCCCCTGTCCACCTTAATCGCTCTGGCCGAGGCGGAGATCGCATTGCCTGACAAACTTTGAGTTATTGCCGCTCCCAACCATCCATTCTCGCCAAACATACATCTTTTTGACATGCACACTATAAGTATCTATAATTCTCGTGTGCGGCTGCTTAAGAACACATGCGGAGGAGCCGACACCCTATCCAAATGGATCGACATAGTGTATGAGGAGGATGTCTTGGGAACTAGAGATGAACAACTTAGAGTCTGGTTGAACCTCGTGGTTGAACGAGAGGAGTCTATTCAGTCAGAAGCTGATGTGGACGATTGCTTGTGGACAACCTATCCGGTGGCGCCACTTGCTGATAAGATTCCAGCCCCCAATAGGCTACTGCAGATACTCGGATATAGTGCGGATGGCGTGTCCTATAATAAGAAGATTGATTTTGCGCGTGGACAGGGACTGTTACCGGACTTCGTCGTCAGTGTAAAGGGCAAAGCAGTGCTTGTGATAGAAGACAAAGCGCCTTCTATTGCCGTAAATGATTGGATTACTCAGGTTCACGCCTATTTTTACAAAGTTGACGCGCCTCTCGGGATGATTTTCAATAGTCGGCAAGCGATACTGCTCATAAACACCCGATTACCGGAGTTGAGCAGGTTTAGGAAGAAACTGGAGTTCGAGCCTATACTGCAGGCATCAATTAATGATCAGCCCCAAATAGTGCAACTGCTTAATTATCTTGCTGCACCTACGTCGCGTTCCGCAATGCTGTCTATAGCGAAGAGGCTCGCGGAGCAACGATTGATTGAGATCACGAAGGACGGACGTGAACAGAAACGTCTCAAGATTATATCGGACAGAATTGCGGTGATAAAGGCAGAGCCGCCAGATCATCTCCTCGCAGCCATAATTGCCAATGATGATGAACTGAAGAAGATACGCAGCAAACCAGATGAAGTCAGAGCTGCGTGGCAAGGGAGAATTGCCGAGCCGTTGCGTGATGGCGAAATTAAGTTGGAAGGAAAGCATAAAGGCGTTGTTCTTGCGGCCAGTTATAATTCGAGCACAGGATTGGTCAAATTTGCGGAATATGCGCCCTGCAAACCGGCTCCGGCTGCGCTGAATGCCATCCACACGGTCGATCCCAACTGTAAAGCTATAAACGGCTGGACTTGGTGGAAATATTACGACAACACGACGAATGAGTGGCGTCAGCTGACAACACTCCGCCCAACACGTGAAAAGCAAGATTAGCCAATTGCTGATCACTCAAAATGCGCTAGAATCGAATGCCGCTAACTCTGCAAAAGATAGCGGTATTTGTGCTCAATTTTGATTGTTTTACCCCCATGATTATGCTATCATGAGTCAGGTCAATTGGCCCGTAACGGCCCGTGTTTTTGACCATAGTGTTTTATGCAAACGACCTGATTACAGCTTGCATTTCACGCAATGGAGGTGTTCCAAAATGAGTGTAAATATCGCACCAGTCTATATCAAAACGGACTCCGCATTTCGCGACCAATTGCTGGACCTGCGATCATCGAAGCTGATGCTAACACGGCGTTTCCGAAAACACTGGAGACGCAATGCCAAAATTGATGAGCTGTCGGCTATTCTCAATAACGAATCTGACGTCCGCCTGGACAAACCTGCTCGTAATTCCTGCCAGTCTCGCCGCCCTACAAAATGCACACCGGAATTGACCAAGCTGGTTTGTCGCTATTTGAATGAATTGGAATTCGTCAAGACGGCATGCGCATTGTGTGGCATCGACAGAAAATCATTTTACACGTGGTTGCAGCGGGGGGAAATGGAGGTGCAGCGCCTGGAGGCTGGAATTTCGCGGTTGCGAGTCCAAATTAGCGAACAGCCATACGTTGACTTCTATGCATCGGTCTCAGTAGCCTTGGCGCAGGCCGAACTCGAATTATTGTATCGTATAGAAAAGACCGACCCTGAATGGATTCTTGAGCGTCGATTTCCAGAACGTTGGGGGCGTCATGCCGTTCGCAAACATTCGGGGGAATTACTGGACGAAGACTTTTCCTCCGATATGCAATTGGACGATTATGAGGACACATCTGAAAATGACTTC
>JAPLCU010000174.1 GCA_026392045.1 Armatimonadota bacterium | reverse complement strand
GGGAAGCTCGGAGGGGGACCTTCGCCCTCCCCAACACCCTCCTCAACCGCCAACCGCCAACCGCCAACCGCCAACCCCCCCCCAAGGCTCAGGATGCAAGGCTCTGCGGCTCAGGGGGACCTTCGCCCTCCCCTTGTCCCCATTTATAAATACGCTCGATAGCAACACTTCGTTCCTTCGCCCTTCGGGACGAAAAACAGTCCCGAAGTATAAAAATTGGCGGCAAATTCAAGATGCCCGGAGATTATTAGTCCCCGGGCATTTTCTCTCCCCTTTTTCCTATTATGCCAGATTCCGAATCAAGTTCGGGATGACAAAATTATGCCGCTTTTCTCTCTATTCTGGTATTGGAGCCATAGATATCCTCTACGGATATGCTCAGGGACTTTGTGGCTTTAGCGAGCATATCGCGGCCCGTGAATGCATCTTCGGGATACTTCGCTATACCAAAGCGCGCTGTTGACGTTAATGATTGATGCTTGTGGCCGGTATTGATCTCGAAAGAGTCAACCAAACCCACGAACCTTTCGCCGACCTTATTCGCATAGTCACCCGTGTGCGGCATGATAAGCGCGAAAGAAGTGTCTCCCACCCGCGCCATCACATCCATTTTGCGCGTGCTATTCCTGAGAATCTGGCTGAGATTGTAAAGATAGTCATCCAGCCTGATCATTCGCGTATAGTTGTCCATCTCGTCAGGCAGATGCACCTCCAACACCATCACCGCCAGCCGATGATTGCTGCGGCATGCACGGCTAGTTTCTTCGTCCAGCCTCTGCAGGAAGTATTGCTGGCTATACAGGCCTGTGGTGGAGTCGACAACGCTCATCGAGGAGCCAACGTCTTCGCCCTGCCTGGTCCGTTTCGAGACATGAGTGCGTTGGATTTGGGTATCCCGGATTTCGTCCGTAGCCAAAATCTTTTTGAGCTTCTTTGTGCCGTTCCTTAAAATATGTGATACATAATTGCAGCTAATGTCGAGTTTCTTCGCGATCTCCGTCTGATTCAGACCCTTGTAATAATGATCTCCGATAACCTGCTGCTCGATGTCTTTGAGGCGATCGAGAGCAGCTTCAAGTACGATCTTGTCTTCGAGAGGCAATTGGAACGAGATCAGCTTAACATCAGCGATCTTCTCGCTCTCTTTAGGCCCTGCGCCATCGTCCTTTTCTCCGTCCAGCGATGTCACCTTGAACACTTCGCGCGTCGTGAGCAACTCGCGCACCGTGCTCTCGGGCATCTCCATGACGTCTGCAATCTCTTTTTCGGTAGGCGCTCTACCATGCTTTTGGTTCAGCGCTTCAATAACCCTGGTCATTCTCTGATTTAATTCCTGAAGCCAGGCGGGCTCTTTAATGATCTTGCCCTTATCTCTCAGATAATGCTTGATCTGCCCGACGATGAAATGCGTAGCGTAAGTAGAAAACTTGACGCCCTTTTCTCCATCGTATTTGTCTACCGATGCAATAAGCCCAAGATATCCCTCCTGGACTAAGTCCTCGAGCGGCTCGCATGCCCCCATGAACCTGCGACCTATACTCTCCACCAAGTTCGAGTATTGAAGGACCACTTCATCCCTGATTTTTGGCTCCGATCGCTCAGCATACAGAGACAAACGCTCCTGGATCTCTTCTTCACTAAGCTTTCGGACGCTTCCTAAACGCATATTCATCCCTCTCCAACAGTATGATAAATCGATGCCCAGGTTCGGGCGTCCCGATTTAATCGGGACCTTCACCGGCTTATACTTGGTGTGGCCGGTAACTACGTGACTGAGCTGATAAGCTTGAATATAGGAGCCATAATGGATATCGCGATGAAACCAACAAGGCCGCCCATAACAACTATCAAGCACGGTTCAATCATTGATGTCAGTCCTTTGACTGCATTTTCAACCTCCTCGTCGTAAAAATCAGAGACTTTACTCAGCATTTCGGAGAGCCTTCCCGTCTCTTCACCAATATCTATCATGTGGGTGACCATTGCCGGGAACAACCCACTTTGCACCAATGGCGCACTTACCTTCTGGCCCTCGCGAATAGCGTTTCGGGCGCTGTCTATAGCGTGAGCGATAACCCGGTTTCCCGAGGTCTCGCTGACGATCTCCAATGATCTCATCATAGGAACGCCGCTCGCAATGAGCGTAGCAAATGTGCGGGCAAAACGCGATATGGCCATTTTTTGCACAAGCTCTCCCACTACCGGCACTTTGAGCTTGAACACGTCTATTTGCCATGCGCCATTCTCGGTCTTGGCATACCATTTGAAGCCGAAGTGAGCGGCAATACCAATTCCCAACAAGATATACCAGCTGGAAACCAAAAAGGTACTGAATGCGAAGAGCATGTTTGTAGTTGCCGGCATTTCGACATTCATAGAAACGAATATCTCTTTGAACTTCGGCAGAACCACAATGAAGAGCACCATAACCATAATGCTCGCGAATACAAGGACCAATACAGGATAGATCATAGCAGCCTTGATCTTGCCGCGAATCTCCTGCTCCTTTTCGAGGAAACCGGAGAGCCTTTCAAGGATCGTATCCAAAATACCGCCAGCCTCCGCAGCCTTAACCATGTTTACATACAAGCGCGAGAACACATTCGGATGCTTACTGAATGCGTCTGTGAGGCTCATGCCGCCTTTAACGTCTTTTTTGCACTGTGAGATGACGCCCTTCAGCATAGGCTCTTTTGTCTGACCTTCCAAAATGTCCAGGCATCGAACGATTGCTATACCTGCGTCGATCATAGTCGCAAATTGGCGGCTAAAAATGACCATCGAGGCAAGCTTAATGGCCTTTCCGCTTTTACCGGTTGTGGCGGCGGACTTAGTCGCTTGAGATTTCCCTTCATTCACGCTTAAAACGTGATATCTCTGCTCGTGCAGCTTTGAAAGCACGATTTGTTCGTTTTCCGCTTCGACTTTACCCTTGACGGTCTTGCCGTTTACATCCAGCGCGGTATAGGAATAGGTAGACATATATTTCTAGCCTCCCGAAAGCAACTTCTTGAAATTCTCTTTGTCAATACATCTGGCAATGGCGTCTTCATGGCTGACCTTGCCGGTCTGATACAATTCGACCAGCATCTTGTCCATCGTCTGCATTCCAAACTTGGAACCAGTTTCCAATGAACCATAAATCTGATGCGTTTTATCCTCGCGAATGAGGTTTCTGATAGCCGATGTTGCGATCAATATCTCAATGGCCACGCATCGGCCTCCGCCGTTTCTGGGCAGCAGTTGCTGAGCAATCACCGCTTCAAGGGCGTTTGAAAGCTGCACCCTGATCTGATCCTGTTGATGCGGTGGAAACACATCCACTATGCGGTCGACCGTCTGCGGAGCGCTGCGTGTATGCAGTGTTCCCAATACAAGGTGACCGGTCTCAGCGAGGGTCAGAGCCGCCTGGATAGTCTCCAAGTCTCGCATTTCACCGATCAGGACCACATCCGGGTCCTCTCTCAAAACTGCGCGCAGAGCGTTGTTGAACGAATCCGTATCCGCGCCGAGCTCGCGCTGGTTGACCATGCCTCTCTTGTGGCGATGGAGGTATTCGATTGGGTCCTCCATTGTCATAATGTGAAGCGGGCGCTCAGAGTTGATAGTGTCGATCATGCAGGCAAGGGTGGTCGATTTACCGCTGCCTGTAGGGCCTGTGATCAGAACAAGTCCGCTGTGCTTTTTGCACAGTTCTTGGATGATCGGCGGCAGGCCGAGCTGCTCGAATGATGGGACCTGATCGGGAATCGATCTCATGGCGGCCCCAACGCTGCCTCGCTGCTTATAAACATTGACGCGGTAACGCCCTATCCCTTTGACGCCATAGGAGAAGTCCAGTTCATGCGTTCGCTCATATTTCTCTACCTGCTCGTTGGTCAGAATATCATAGATTAATCTCTGCGCTTCGTTCGGAGCGATGGGAGTGTAATTTGTCTGGTGCAGAGAACCGTCTATGCGCAACATAGGCGGCAGACCGACCGATAGATGGACGTCGGAAGCTCCACGTTTTGCACATTCTCTGAGCAGATCATCCAGATGCGCATCCTCGATGGGCAGAATATTGGCTGCCGAAGACTGCGAATCGAAATTATTGAAACTATCACTGATTCTTTCAGGCTGCATATTTACCTCCCTGGCAAATCCCAGTTGCTTCGGTATCCTGATGCCGAAGCCGCCGCCGAAGGCGGCGAGAGCAAAAGCTTGTTGTTAACCCGAGTATACGACCCTCATACATTCTTCAAGAGTTGTTATGCCCAGCAATATTTTCGCTATGGCATCTTCTTTGAGCGTTTTCATTCCGGTCTCAATCGCAACCTCGCGAATGAGGTGAGATGACGCTTTTTGCAGGACAAGATCACGTATTCGGTCATTAACTATCATAAGTTCGTAAACCCCTATACGGCCTTTGTAGCCGTTGCCTCTGCAGTGATCGCACCCACGTCCGCGATAGAACGAGACCGTGGTGTCTCCATCGACTTCAATACCGAGTCTCTTTATGGCATCTCTCGGAGGCTGATAAGGCTCCTTGCATTTCGGGCAAACCACACGAACCAATCTTTGAGCAATCACACCGATGACCGATGAAGAGATCAAGAACGGCTCAATATCCATGTCCACCATTCTGGTGAGAGCTCCCGGCGCATCGTTTGTGTGCAGGGTCGAAAGCACCAGGTGGCCTGTAAGAGCGGCCTCTGTGGCTATGGTCGCTGTTTCGCTGTCACGGATTTCACCGATCATGGCGATGTCCGGGTCCTGCCTGAGCATACTTCTCAGACCAGATGCGAATGTCAGCCCCGCTTTGTTATTGATTTGCACCTGCGTCAGACCCTCAAGTTCATATTCTACCGGGTCTTCGATTGTCAAAATATTCTTCTCGCCTGAATTAAGCTTAGAAAGCACCGAATAAAGTGTAGTCGATTTTCCAGATCCTGTAGGTCCTGTGACCAGAATGATGCCGTAGGTTCTGCTGATAAGAGTCTCGAACCTCTCAAGCGTTTCGGGTAAAAGACCTAACTTGTGCAGACCCACCGAGATTGAGCTCTTGTCTAAAATTCTCAACACTATCTTTTCGCCAAAGACTGACGGCAGAGTGGATACGCGGAAATCGAATTGTTTGCCGTCGATCATAGCGCCAATACGGCCGTCCTGCGGTGAGCGCTTTGTGGCAATATCCATCTCCGCCATGATCTTGAATCTTGAGATTAGCGAGGATTGGACCTTTTTGGGCACCTGCATGACCTCATGCAGGATGCCGTCAATCCTCAATCTTATTTTCACCCCGTTCTTCTGCGGCTCAAGATGAATGTCACTTGCGCCATCGCTCACGCCCCGGCTGATGATCAGATTGGCCAGTTTTATAACTGGAGCTTCTTCGCTAAGCTCACGAAGTTGCTCAATGGATATATCATCTTCATCGCCAGTATCCACAGCGGTAAAATCGATCTCGGAATCAAATTCCTTGATGACATCGTTTACCTGATCTGATGAACTGATACCCGACCGGTAAAGCCTGCTTATGGCATTTATAATATCTTCTTCGGGCGCGATCGCCGGTTCTACATCCAACCCCGCCATCATGCGCACTTCGTCTATAGCGAAGATATCCAACGGATTCTTCATTGCCAAAGTGAGCTTGCCGTTATTTTTAGCGACAGGCAGCACTTTTAGCTTTCTGGCGGCATTTTGCGCAACCAGTTTCATTATGGCTGGCTCGATCTCAACATCGGTCAGATCAACAAATGGCACGCCCCACTGCTCACCAAGCCCTCGAACGCAGTCCCTTTGGGTGATGAAGCCCATACTCACAAGAACATCCCCCAGCGAGTCTTTGCGCTTCAGGAGCGCCTGCTTCTCCAGAGCCTGGTTGATCTGGTCCTTGGTGGCCAGTTCCATCCTTATGAAAATGTCACCGATTGCTTCGGTCTTTTGCATTATAAACTCGAATCTAAAGTGTATTAGACAAAACAGCAGGGTTTCAAATCCATGGACGAAGCCAGCCATCCGCGCACATCAAACCCTATTACGTTTCGACAATCAGGCTCGGAGACTTTATGTCTGTCCCGCCGATTTTTCGCAGCAGGACAGACGTTTTTTATGCTGTGTTAACAACAAAGGCGCTTTAGCTAGTCTTCGACCACCTTGGCGGTTATGAACATAACAACCTCAGTCTCACTCTTGCTTTTGCTCTTGTGCTGGAAGAGCTTGCCTAGGAATGGAATGTCGCTGAGAAATGGCACTTTGGACATGTTCTGAATCTCATCGCTTCGGATCAGACCGCCGATTGCAATGGTCTGGCCATTCTTAACACGCACCACATGATCGGTGTAGCGTCGGCTCACAATTGGAAGAGACACACCTGACTGCACGTTTAGCTGCAAAGTGCTGACTTCGGGATGGAGGTTGAGCGTGATATAGCCATCTGGGCTGGCGTCACCCACAACTCTTAACTGAACACCGACCTGCTTTGTTTGGGTCTTGATGTTTTGGCCGGTTGGCGTTGTTTCGATCCGCTCTATGTATGTGACCTCATCACCAACAAAGAACACACCGGGCATACCGTCCATGCAGAGCAGATTCGGAGATGCAAGCACCTTGGCATTTCCATTAGTAACCAGAGCATCTAAAACTGCACTGAAGTTTAGCGGGTCGCGGACGTACTTGTCCGTCGGGCCAAACAATGGTTTGGAGTCCGCAATGGGCTTACCATCTATATCAACAAGAGGCGGCGTTATTAGGTTTACAAATTCATTGAATTTGAATAAACTCCAATTCCATTTGAGTCCTATCTTTTCTTCACCGGCTTTATTGATGCTGGTGATCTGCGCCTCGATACTGATCAGGGGTGATTTGACGTCAAGCTGGGCCGCAAGGTCTTTTGCCCTAACAACCTGCTCGGCGGGTCCGCTGAGAACCAGTGACTGATAATTCGGATTCTTTGCTTCCGGCTGCTCAATGCGTGTTGTGACCGTTGCGCCACCGGAGTTGGTTGCGTCGACATTGCCGGGAGAATTAATTGCAAATCCTGATGCAGGCACTAAGCCAACCAACACTCCCGGTACCAGCTTGGTGATGCTTTCCGCGATAGTCTTGGGGTCGGCGTATTTAACGATGTAAACCTCAGTTTTGAGCGATGCCATATTCGTTTGAATGGAATCCTCCAACTGCTTCACTACGTTTCTAATCTCTACTATTCGATCAGCAGATGCGCTAACCGCTATGAAATCGATGGCATTCGCCGGACTGTCTTTCTTCGTGGCATCTCCACCTTTGTTGCCTGAGACCTTGATATCCGGGAAAAGCTTCTCAAAGATGCCTATCACTTCTTCAGCCTTGGCATAATGCAGAGCAAACACTTCCGATACGTTCTCTGAGACAACAACGGGAACGACGGTATTCTTGACAGATATCAGGTAGGTCTCGTTATTCTTAAGATAAGAAAGGCCGTTTGGGTTGGTTATGTAGTCTAGTGCATCTTCCATGCTGACGTTGCTCAGGCTGACCGTGACCTCGCCTTTGACGTCCTTGCTGGCAACTATATTTTCGCCGCTCTGAAGGGCTAAAGCCTTGAGAACATCATTTATATCAGCGCCGAGGAAATTAAGCGACACTCTTTTTTCGGAATTGACGGAAACAGTCGCCTGCGCCATCTCGACCGGTTTGAGCATTGGACGCGTTGTAACTTTGGCGTCTTTCGGCTGGCGGCCTTGTTCGGGCGGATTTGCAATCCGGCCCGCAGTCTCCACAATCCCCAATACGCGGCTGGTGATCTGCGGGGTTGCGGCTGCCATC
>JAPLCU010000150.1 GCA_026392045.1 Armatimonadota bacterium | reverse complement strand
GGTAAACTCATACAAGCATTGCGCTCACACTATTTAGTTGTTAAGGGATGCCACGGGAATCGGGGGATACGACGTTGCTGGAACTCCGCTGGATGGGCCCCAAACCTCAACAGAGGAACCTCTGCCAGGACTTCAACCTGAGAGGGCCTCACTACCTCATGATCGACTTCATTGACCCGCAGTCCAACGTATTGGACGCTGGATCAGGCCGCGGAGATCTCACGCGTTTTCTCACGAAGGTCAAGGAGTGCAGCGTCACCAGCGTTGAGATCGACCCCATACTCGCCCAAGAAGCAGTTCCTTATGCTCGAAGAGTCATAGTGGGTGATATTATACAGGCGTTGAGCAACGACCTGGCCGGTGAGAAATATGATTACATTGTCTTTGCGGATGTGATCGAGCATCTGAGCGCACCGTGGGAGGTTCTTGAACTAGTCAAGGGTGCGCTGCGTGAAGGCGGCTGCATCCTCTGCTCCGTCCCTAACATCGCGAACTATCGCATTAGGAAAGATCTGCTGCTTGGCAGGTTCGACTACCAGCCCTGCGGCATACTGGACCGCACACATCTGCGTTTCTTCACTGCGAAGACGATCCGCGAGCTCTTCGGCGACTCAGGATACAGGATTGATGCGTTCATTCGCGTATACACTGGCCGCAAGAACGGGATTCTTGGCTACCTTGCCCCCAATGCATTTACATACCAGTTTGTTATCAAAGCGAGTGTGGAGCGGTGAATACGCTATCTATAGTGGTTTTGAACTTCCGAACGCCTGAAGAGAGCGTAAAGGCTTTGGAAAGCGCTGCGCTGGCTGCCGGGGATATCGATTTCGAGCTGATAGCAGTCGACAACGCGTCCGGCGACGGCAGCCCCGATGTCATCAGACGACTCTGCCCCACTGCAAAAGTCATTGAGCTCCCATCTAATCTGGGTTTTGCGGCTGGAATGAATGCAGGTATTAGAGAGGCATCCGGGGATTATATCTTACTGCTAAATAGTGATGTTCTGGCGCAAAAGAACTCAATTGCATCGATGATTGACTTCATGCAGTCGAACATAGATGTTGGCATTTGCGCTCCATTGCTTGAGAACCCGGATGGAAGTGAATCTCGAACACTCTTAATGGAGCCAACTATCGCTCGGGTGTTGATACCGTGGGTTGGGAAGATGGGCTACAAATCCTGGCGAAAACAGCTTGGTTCTGTCCCTATTGATGTCGAGGCAACCGAAGGCGCTGCTGTTATGGTGAATAGAGATATATTAGGCCGTGTGGGGCTGTTGGACGAGGATTTCTTTTTTTACAATGAGATAGTTGAGTGGTGTATGCGAATGCGCGAAACTGGGTACCGTGTTCTTATTCTGCCTGAGGCAAAGATGACGCACTGGTGCGGCGGTTCTTCTGGAGGCGTTCGTAAAGCTGCGCGTATAGAATTGAAGCGCTCTGAGTATCAGCTTCTTGAAAAACGACTTGGCGGCATTGTTGCATCATCAGTTAAAGTGAGAGATGTTGTTAGCGAGGCGTTGAGCTTGGGCTTTTATGGCATTGCGTGTGTATTAAGCGGGGGGCGATTGAAGAGATCGAAAGATAAGCTAATTGTGCATTATGGTGTGTTGCGATGGATTTGTGCTGGTATGCCTGATCGCCATGAGGCTATTTATATCCGGTTGTTTGGCAGATGGGATTGATCTTCAACAGCTAATTTGTATCTCATAGAGGATAGGAAAAGATGTTTGTTCGGAACATTCGTATTGGCGTAGGAATATGTGTCCATAACGAGGAGGAGTATATCTAGTATAGCCTTAGGTTTATCTATGACTTTGCTGATGCTATTGCTGTGAGTGTGAATACTGGAGTTCCATGGAGTGGTAGGTCTGAACCGATTGACCATACTCTACAGCTTGTTCGGGCATTTCCAGATCCGAAAAAAAGATACGCATTTTAGCTGGTGAATGGCAAGATGAGGTCTCGCAGCGCAATGATAATGCAGACCTTTTACGTGAAGTTGTTGATTACTATATGATTGTCGATGCTGATGAGATATATAAAAAATAGAGCTGAGATGGTCCCAAATTGGTATAAAAATGTTTGGCAGAAGTGGGATAATAATCGCGAAATGGAAGACTTACACCCCACGCATCCGCCTTAGTATAAGCGTGCTGTTCCGGTTGAGCTGAACTCTCTTCCTGAAATTATGCAGTCGCATCCATTTGTAATTTCAGATTAACGTGTGATATTTAACTTTGATTGCCAATAAACGGCTAGAATCCTGTTACTGCTCAGCGATTAACCGGGACATTTGGACTACAGGGCGGCGTTTGGGGTTGGGCGTCGGTTAACGGGACATCTCCACCCACATGGCAGCAGGTCTCAGGCTTGAACAACATCGGCCTACTCGTGCGAAGTTGGGGGCGTGTTACTGAAATCGAACCAGTCACTCCTCCAGCGCTGCCGACGTGGTTCAAGATAGATGATGGCAGCGGAGTCAACGTTAAATGCCTCATTCCGAGCGGCGTCACGCTAGATCAGGACTGGGGGTATGTGGTCGTGACCGGCATCTTGTCATGCGAAAAAGTAGGCGCTGAGTTACACCGTCTGCTGCGCGTGCGCGTGCAGAGCGACATTACACCGTATTAGGCTGTCTGCTGCGCATTGAATGTCCTTCGAGAGCCTCAGGATGGCGAAGAAGCCCCCGGTTGGTGCTCTCCTCCGGGGGCTTCGCTTATTTGATTGCAAAAGCAAACGAATAGTTCCCGGACTGGATTTTGAATTACCGGGCATATCAGCGTATGGAGAAACCTGGTATAATTACCAGTTTTTCGGCGGTTTCACGCTCAGTTCACCAGTTTTCAAAAATATTTCCAAAATACTACTTGACAAATTGAGCGGGGGAGGGGTAGAGTGCATGATGCCATGATAGATTTATTTGCATGAGGCGGCAGCCTCAGACTCCGCGAAAATACTCGAATCGCGGGAGTT
>JAPLCU010000153.1 GCA_026392045.1 Armatimonadota bacterium | reverse complement strand
GGGGCTGGTCGGGTTCTTTGGCTTTAATCTGGTGACATGGATATTCGGTTTCACTGCTGCCGGTATAGCTGTAACCAGGATAATATACGTGCTGGTAGGCTTGGCCGGCGTTTACGGTATATTCATGGGGTTCAGATTAGCTCAACGGGCCGACGATGTATGTGTTCCCGGTCACTTAGCAAGCAACCTATAAATTGCCTGCTTCCAATTATCTTTGATTGAACCGACCTGGGGATCCGTTTGGATCCCCATTTTCATGCAACCGAAGCGGGATCGCCCTGGAAATCTGTTCCAGGGCGCGGATATTTCAGAAATCCACTAAACTTGCCGACATACGCAGAGGAAGAATGCTATCAATGGTCTAATGCTATTCTGGTAGCAATTTTTTTAACGTCGTATGCTATCGCGGCTCATCAGCATGGATATGCGCCCACAAGGGCGGAATGGAGTTGGAATTGGAGATTGTCTGTCCAGCCTGGTATCCCGGAGCGGAAACTCTCATCGAAGCAATTCCCATATTGGCTGACCAGGGAGTAACCTCAGTCGAAATATGCACAGATTATCCCAGGTTCGGCATATATTGCCCGGATTACTTTGACCACCGCAACGCGTATGAGGTCGAAAGCCTGATGGCCGAACTCTGCGCGTCTGGCATACGCGTCAATTCGATACATGCCCCGTTTGGCCGAAAATACGACATATCCAGCCAATGCGATGAAGTCCACGAGTGTGGCGTTGATGCTCTAATCGAATCTATCGAACTTGCCAATGTGACCGGAGCAAAAATTGTGGTCGTACATGCGAGCGATGTTGTTTCGGATGGCGTCTGCAAGCGTATGGACCGCGCACGAGGCGTTCTGCGGGAAATGGCGGTGGTTGCAGAGGAAACGGGAGTTACAATCGCTGTCGAGAATCTGCCGCCCGGCTACCTGGGACACACTCCCGAAGAGATATTCAAGCTGATCGACGGCATAAAACCTGGTTCGGTTGGAGTTTGCTTCGATAGCGGTCACGCGAATATGTCCGGCCAATTCGATGAATATGCCAGGGCGCTGCTGCCCCATGCCATATTCATCCATCTCCACGACAATGACGGCAATCACGACCAGCACCAATTCCCAGGCGAAGGCACAATAGACTGGCCTCTCTTCGCTAAATTATATAACCGGCTAGACTGCAAAGCCCGAGCGCTCCTCGAATGCGCCCCTCCAACAGATATCGTATGGAATGCAGCGTTCCAAAGATTCAGAAAAGCGCTGGGAGATTAGCGGCGAAAATAATAGTGCAAGAAATGGCTATACCAACGATAGCTTTAGAGACAACAGGCCATTTATCGTCCCCTATTTTCACAATCTCCATCCACCATATTAGCTGTCATCGAACCGTTTGACTCATTTGGGCGACATACCTATGAAAGCGCAGACAGACTTGGAGGTCTAGATGGTTGATATCGACCAGTCAACAGTGAATGCTCTGATCGAAGGTGAAGAGAGCGCATATGCGGCAGTGATAGACAGTCTGTATCAACCCGTATTTAGATTCTCTTATCGCCTTTGCCACGACTCCGCATCGGCTGAAGACATTACACAGGAGACGTTCTTGGTCGTGTGGCAAGGAATAAAATCATATAAGCGCAGGTCTAGATTCTCAACCTGGGTCTTCGGCATCGCTTACCGCCAATATTTGCGCATCCGCAACAAGCGCACAACTGATCCCTTACCAGAAGAAAAGAGCTCAAGTGTAAACGAGAGTGATCCTTGTGAGCAGATTCAGATTGCAGACTTGCAGCTACGCGTGCAGAAAGCGCTCGCATCCCTACCGGATATCTACAGGTACGTCGTGTTCCTTGTCTACATTCAGGGTTTCACCTACAGGGAAACTGCCTACGTGCTCGATTTGCCCATTGGCACCGTCAAGTCCCGAATGAACTACGCTTTCAACATTCTACGCGGTGAACTTGGTGGAGAGGAGGTAATGCAGTATGAAATGCCGTAGTCTGAGAGCTTATCTAGATAAAGAGCTTAACCCGCTAAGCGCAAGATTAATGCGAATGCACATCGCTGCCTGCCCACGTTGCAGGCAAGCAATTGACGAGGAACCTGATCTTAGCCGAGAAATCACTCGGCTTGAAGACGCCCCAGTTCCTCAGGCTCTAAGGGACAAGCTGATGTCAGACGCTGTGACGGCTGCTGCATCGGCCAGAGCAAAGATTGTTCCTCACTTCAGGTCACGCATACAAGGAGCTTTTACAATGAAAAGAATCTTGATTGCATTTGTGGTAGTTCTAATAGCTGCTGGATTTGGCGTATTGCCGGGTATAAAAAACAGTTACGCCTTGGCGCAAGTGGCTAACGCAATGTCAAACCTCAAAAGTATGCATATGGTCATTACAAAGTCTCACTCGAAAACCGGAAAAAGCTCTAGTGAAGAGCTTTGGATCAAGATGCCGTCAAAGTATCGTCTAATAACCCAAAGTGCGGATGTTGCCGACGATGGAGAGAAGACCGTAACCATCCAAAGATCAACAGAAAGCACAGTAGTTACGATTACGCGCTCGCAGGGCGTTCAAGGGCTCGACCCGACAAACTCTGTGCTTGATTTATTTAATTTCAAAGAACTGGTCGATAAGTTTAAAGACAAAGTATTGTCCCGCACGAGCACGACGATTGAAGGACAGAAAGCGACTGTATTCGATCTTGGTGATCTAATAGTTACCATCGATGACACCTCAAGTTTACCAGTCAGAGTAGAAGAGTACTGGTCTGATGGACGGCTGAGAAAGGTCATCGAGCACATCAAGTATAACGAAGATATTCCCGATTCGATATTTCATTTGCATATCCCGAAAGATGCCTTGGTGATCGACACATTGAAGACATCATCGTACTCGGCAGAAGTCGAGCAGAAACGTACGCAATTAGCAGCCGATCTCAAAGCTTCGGGTGCCTGGAATCTGGCGTGGCGCACAGGCGTCAACATATCGTCAGTCTACAATCAAAACACCGGCTCAGTCGGCAGCCCCGCACACCAAGAGATGCGGTTCAGACCTCTGGACGTCGGCAAGGCGTGGTTATTCTACATACCGCAGCGAAACAGTTATTACGTGCTGGGCAAATGGCTTGTAACAGATCCGAAAACGCCTGGTTTTGAATCTGTGGTCCAGGATCGTGAGTTCCCGGCTCCGCGTAAAGCAAAAATTCTGCAGACGTATGCTACTCGCGTAATACTGCAGAATGCCAAACCGGGTGAATACGCTGAGTGGATGAATCTGCAAAATATAGGCCCGGGCCCGCTTACCATTATCGAAAAACACACTTGGAGAGACGGTACAGTCTATGAAATCAAAGGCAGAGCTAAACACATTCCAGATGGAAAGGAATACAAGAACGAGACGGCGACATTCGAGGAATTAATAAACAGACCATATGATTCACCTTATCCCGCAAAGCTTTATTGGGGTAACATGTCACCTGAACAAATCGAGGCTCACAAAGGATACGTTGAATATCACAATCGGATTGCAGCGATCCTGAGCAAAAAGAACGCCAAGGGATTCGCTGTTTATGAAGGCGCAGAGGTGCAGGACATGGGCTGGCTTGACGATAATAATCCATTGTGCGAAGGCAAGCTAGAACTTACTAGAATCCATCGGCCCAATCTGGATGTGGGTAACACCTCAGACTTCCTCGGATACGCG
>JAPLCU010000141.1 GCA_026392045.1 Armatimonadota bacterium | reverse complement strand
TTAGAATTCAAGGTTACGGCAGGTTGGTGGTCGTGCGATGATGTCTACTTCCCGAGCAGCTATACATCGTCCAGCACTAGCACTAGCTCATACGCTCCAGCACTATACCCGACACATTGTTATTTAAATATCGGCTACGGCGGTGGTCCCGTACCCAACGGAAGCTCCAATGTCAGCCTTTCCACCGTTGTTTCCAACCGCAAGCCGACTGTTGTAAAGACATTCGCATATACCTTGGACAAGACAAAGAAACTCATGGTAGTAGAAGGTAAACGTTTTGCTGCTATTGTGGATGGATGGGATGTTGGGCTGAACACGCAAAGCTGGAAAGCGGGGCAAGGCCGAACGTACGGTATACTGCGGCGAAGCCCTCGGGTTTTCGGTAAAGGGAACGGCATCTACTTGACTGTAATCACCCACTCCAGCTTGTGGGGCGTAGACCCCGATGTCAGCTGGGATAAGTTCACAGTATATGGCACTGACGGTAAGGCTATCGAGATGGAAAAGAACTACAGTGGTAGCCCTTGGTTCGGTGACGTTTACGAAGCATATAAATATCATAAACCCCCATATTACGGATTCCATGTTCAACCGAATGGAGAGGTGGTATCCATCGACCCAAACGGGCCAGCCGCTAATGCCGATATAAAGATTGGTGATGTTGTGACCTCGAACAACCTCGATGTGGTGACCGATGTTTACGCGAGAACGGAGTTCCCAATGCTAGGCGCTAATAATATCCCGCCCGCGGATTTCACACTGCGCCGAGGCAGTCATGATGTAAAAGTTACAATAGCTGGCGTGCCAGATCCCTACTGGGAGCCGATCTATGCACTGTATACTGGCAGTCACCATACTCCAAACTTCACGCACACAGAGTGGATCAGCAGCAAAAAAATATCGCCAAGGTTCCGTCCTGTAAAAGCAATCTTTACTCTCAGTTGTGAGGGCGCCAAGATCAAGAGCTATCCCATCAAACTCAACATCCCAATCCCCAAGGAGTTCTGGGAGAAGCCCAAACCAGTAATAAAATAGACGCACCGCCTTCGTCATTCCGAGAAGGCACGACGAGGAATCTGCTTTTCAGCTATCAGCTATCAGCAGTCAGCAGTCAGCAATCAGCCTCTGTCATTCCCGCGCAGGCGGGAATCCATTACAGCGTGAGTTCAAAGCAGATCCCTCGACTCCGCTCGGGATGACGAGGTTTGGCGCTCGGGATGACGGGGTTTGTGACACAAATTTTTCAGCCCAGGAAAATATCCCCAATCGAATCACGTCTTATGTTATTATGGGTATTAACAACTCAATGTATAATCACTAGAGGGCTTATAATGCGTGAGCTGAAATACATGATATTCTGCCTGATTGCGCTGATAATCGCTATTGCGCCTGCCTATTGCGTTGTGCCTGAAAATGGCGAAATGCTGGTAATCGCGGAGGGTTCGGCTGCTGTAGTTAATGGCGATATTGCAAAGGCGGATGACGAGGCCATATCAGACGCCAAGCGAAACGCTGTCGAAAAAGCCCTGGGCGTGTTTGTAAAATCAGACACAATCGGCTCCGATTATCAGGTCGCTGAAGACACCATTCTCACGAGGTCCGAAGGCTATATCTCCGAATGGAACAAAATCCCCGATTCGCGCAAGATAGAAACGATTGAGGGGCATGAGCTTTTGACCATTAAGATCAACGCCAAAGTGCGGCTTGTGAACCTAATAGATGACGCCGCCAATATCGAACCTATCTACAACGCCGTATTGCGCCCGAAGGTGATGGTCCTTATTATTGACGAAATCGACGGAAAGAAATCCGATGGGGTCGGAACGAGCGCCACGGCAATTATGCGCGGCCTGCAAAAGCGCGGGTTTGATGTCGTTGACCCTGAAGTTATAAACGGCATTCTCAAAAAGCAGTCCACCAGCTCGTCAATCACCCAGGGCAGCCTGAAGAGCGCCTCGGAGCTTGCCGTTAATCAGGGGGCCGAGATTCTGCTTTTGGGAACCGCGAGAGCCAGCGATGGCCCGACGGACGACACAGGCAACATCACCTGCGCGAATGCCGTAATCGACGCTAGATTGGTCTATGCAGACACCGCGCAGCTTCTATTTACGCCAAAACTGGTGAAGGGGCGCGGGGTTGCGTTTTCAGACAACGCCGAGGCAAGAACTCGTGCTCTCAACGATGCCGGCAACAGATTTATGGCCAGCGACGACCCCAGTTTCACTTCACAATTATTGGCAACTTGGGCGATTGAGGTGCAAAGCGGCCGCGTTTATCGAATTGTAGCCAATAAGATAGATTTTAAGGATATGAACCTGCTGAAAAAAGCCCTGATAGACCTGCGCGGGCATGTGCAATTTGTTGGAGATGCCGATTTCGGGAAGCAGCGCGCAATCCTGAACGTGCGCAATCGCCTTACCCCCCAGCAATTCCGCGACAGATTAAGCGGCATCAAGCTGGGCAAGAAGACCATAGATATAGAAGAATCATCTGGGCTTGTGACCTATATCAAGCTGAAATAGCCCCTGTGTTCGGGCGGATTTGCAATCCAGCCCGTCCCAACACCCAACACCTCCCTTCTCTATCTCGGTATCTCGGTATTTCGGGATTTGAGTGGAGCCGCAGGCGGAATGGAAATCCCGAAAGAACTGACCTTACGTTAGTTGTTAGTTGTTGCTGAAAACCCTTTTTCCGAAACCGTATCGGCTTAGTTGTTTGGTCAGCAATTTCGGGATTTCCGGGTTGGGTTAGATGCTTGGATTATAGTTTGATAGATTGTGCTCCAACCCTCAAATCCCGAAACACCAAGCAACTTAAAGACCGAATACCGAAGCAACTTAAAACATACCAAACTTAATACCGAAGCAACTTAACAAAAAAAGGGAGATGGACCAAAATCCATCTCCCTTTAATACTTTGCGGCTATAGCTAACCCTTATACAGCGGTCGCTGGGGCCGGGTAGACGCTTACTTTTTTCCTGCCGCCGCGGACCTCGAACTTGACCACGCCGTCAATGAGCGAAAACAGAGTATCGTCATTACCGCGCTTTACGTTAATGCCAGGATGCAGCGGAGTGCCGCGCTGGCGAACCAGGATGCTTCCCGCAGTCACCGTCTCGCCGCCATATTCCTTGACGCCGAGTCTTTGTGGGTTAGAATCTCTACCGTTTCTAGTACTACCTACACCTTTTTTATGTGCCATGATAAATATACCTCTCAAATGAGAGCAAAAAGCCTATTGGCTTCATGCCCCTAGCTTATTTTGATCTCGCTAATCTCGACTGAAGTAAGATACTGCCTGTGGCCATAAGTCTTACTTGAGTCTTTTTTCGGCTTGTAATGGAACCCGCGTATCTTCTTACCTTTGTAATGTCTTACGATTTTGCCTACAACCGATGCCCCAGACACATAAGGGGCGCCGATGTTGATTCCCTTATCATCGGAGACAAGCAAAACTTCATTTATGACGATGTTATCGCCCTGTGTATCGGCAAGTCTGTTCACGATGATCACGTCTTTGGGCGTAACCCTATATTGCTTGCCACCAGCTTTGATTATGGCGTACATTCGAACCCCCATATAAAACTTTCTATTTCGTCCTGAGCGTAAGCAACCTGGTAAAATATACCACAATCTCGGCGAAAAAACGCCAGAAACCCGTCACCTACGCGGCAAGCTAAGCAATGGGGCACTGAATGCTTCAATGTCCCATGATTGACTAACCATGATTTTATCACGACCGAGCCGGCTTGTCAATAGTCTTATCGTAAGAGTTCACAAATAGTGTGTACAACGTTAGCATGCTGAGCTCTCCTGAGCAGCGTCGAAGGACGAAGTATGCGGCTGCGAAGTGACATGTAACCAAACTTGACCGCGCCCTTCGACGGAGCTCAGGATGCTGGGTTATTTTTGTATTCTCACGAAGAGTGAACTCTTACGTCTTATCCACAGAAGTTACTTCGCCGGTTGCGTAAGACCTGTGGATTTCGTTTATTTTTGCCTTTACATTGCGGCCGACATACTTGCCGCCGTTATCCAATTCCACCAAAAAACCGTCCAACCAAGCGCTGGCCTGCGGTAATGTTGAGAACGGATTTCGAGCAACCTGGCATTCCACCACGTCGCCCGTTTTCCACGGCAGCATGTGCCGATCCATCTCCACCATATTGCCCGGCAGAATCTCGAACTTTTCTATATGCAGGCTCTCGTTTGCGCGCACATAAATCGCGCGTTTGAGCAGCCTTTCGATTCCTTCTATCACCTCGCCATTACTTCCGACAAGATGCATAACCGCCTCCGGATGTGCCGTGACCAGGAATGCCTCATCATCAACTTCCGCAGACATCCTTCTAAGTTCACGTTCAATCCTCAGGCTGACGGTGCCGGCGCCTTCCACCCTGCCCTTGCCCTGGCAATAAGGACAAGTCTCGGTGACGATCTCCGTGATGGTTTCGCCGGTGCGCTTTCGCGTCATTTCAATAAGCCCAAGCGGACTGATATGGCAAATCTTGGTCCTGGTTCGGTCTTTGTGAAGCTCCTTTTCAAGAGTAGCCACAATTTTTTGCCGATCCCTGGGGCTTGTCATATCGATAAAGTCCAAGACAATGATTCCGCCGATATCTCGCAGCCTCAACTGCCGTGCTATCTCGACCACAGCATCCAAATTAGTCTTTAGAATAGTGTCCGAAAGGCTCGTCGAACCGACAAACTTGCCGGTATTGACATCAATGGTGGTCAGCGCCTCGGTAGAATCTATCGCCAGATGCCCGCCCGATTTGAGCCACACCTTGCGCCTGAGCAGATTTTCAATCTCCGGCTCAATTGCATATCTTTCGAAGATTGGTTCGGACTCGTCGTAAAGGAAAAGCCTCGACCTCATCTTCGGCGAGATCAGTTCTATAAGTTCCACAGCCTTTTCATAATCGACCGGCGAGTCTATGATCATCTTATTTACATCAGAGCCAAATACATCGCGGATCATTTTGTATATTAAACTCAAATCCTGATGCACCAGCCCCGGCGCCGGAACCTTGGCGGCCTTTTCCTGAATCTGATTCCACATTCTCATGAGGAACTCAAGATCGTGGCGCAGCTCCGCATCGCTTCTGCCCTCCGCTTCGGTTCGAATAATTACTCCAAAACCCAACGGGCGCATACTATCGCCGATCTTCTTAAGCCGATCGCGCTCGGAATCGTCTTCTATTTTCCTGGAGACCCCAAGGTTATCGGCTTCCGGCATCAGCACCAGATAGCGGCCAGGCAAAGATACCCTGGTGGAAACACGAGCCCCCTTACTTCCACGGGGCCCTTTAACCACCTGCACCAATACTTCCTGACCAGGTTTCACAAGGTCCTTAATCTTTACATTGCGCGAGTTATCTCTTCGCGCGGCGGGCATATCGTCGTCCATTTCAGGCAGAACATCGGCAACATACAAAAACGCATTGCGCTCCAGGCCAATGTCCACAAAAGCCGCATCCATACCAGACAAAACATTAGAGACCTTTGCCTTATAAAGACTTCCAACCACACGTTCTTCACGTTCAACATGCAGCTCGACCAACCTATTGGACTCGATCAATGCCACGCGCGTCTCACGCGTGTCCACATTCACAATTATCTCTCTTGACATATATTATTTCACCTCCTTTCCTGTCGGTTTGAAAATACTTCTATGTTAGCCCAGATACGTGATCTGGGTCATTACCGTCCCGTGATTTCTAAAACGAGTCATTTCCTGGCTCTGTTTTACGCTCAAAGCTTATCATGCTGCTCATCCTTCGAGTGACCTCAGGATGGCGAAGTGCAACGTCAGCATGGCGAAGTGCAACGTCAGCATGACGATACAAGTTTGCTCCCCAATTTAGTTCCCCAACTCAAAACTCAAAACTCAAAACTCAAAACTCATAACTCATAACTCATAACTTATAACTCATAACTTATAACTTATAACTTATAACTTATAACTTAAAGTATCAGCCTCGCTCTATGCACCGAAACCATACTTACCCCAGGCGCCAATTCGCCAATAATCCCCACAATTTCCGAGGGCTTTACGGTAAACTCTCTATGGGGCAGAATCATCGAGATTCGCGCGCGTCCATTTGCGGGTGGATCTATCAGTGCAAGCGATTCTATGCCAGGCCTCAAATCAAAAGTCTTTCTCCTATTCCCAGATTCTCGTTCGACCAGAATCTCGGGCTTGCTCAAGACTTGGTCGATTGCCCATTCAAGCTTGGCAGAATCAATTTCATCAGGTAAAGCAATCTCAACAATAAATTCGCTTCCTGTTACGGTAATACCTTTAATCTCCTCGGGCATTATCTCAGCTTTTACCAATGGCAGGCCTACAGGCAGGCTGCGGGTAAGCTTGGAAACAACTTCTTGCACATCCACCGGCCTCGCGATATATATAAGCGCCAGCTCGTTATCTGCGGTCGCGCCCAATGGAAGCGCCGATACGATGGACATCTTCGCACGAGGGTTAAAACCCTGGGTGTAGACCACATCTATCCCAGACATTCTTATCGCGCGCTCGAAAACACGGAGAATATCCAGATGCCCCAACCATCGGCAGTCCTGCGTCTTCCTGAAAGTGAACAAAACCTTTGCGCCCAAATCACTCGGGTTTTGGGACTTGCGGCTTTGCACATTCTCGACTTCCAAATGCACAGTGCGGATGTCTGAGTGCGGAGCGCCTTGGCTGTCCGTGGGGTAAGGTGGAGGACATATACCGGGCGCCGTTTTCGAGACTCCGCAGCCGGAGCAGCCCAAGCGGCAATCCTGCGTAGCCTCGCCATTGTCGGCTTTACTGTCTTCGCAAGCGAGGAATTCTTTGCTCACGCCAACATCTATGTGATCCCACGGCAGCGCCGCATCCTTGGCAATCACCGAGTTCGCAAAATCAGCCATATCCAGACCGGCCGCATCAAAAGCCTCAACCCATCTGTTGTAATCAAATCTATCCTGTTCGAGGTTTCCGCCGCGCTTCCATGATTCCAAAATCACCTGCCCCAGCCGCCTGTCACCACGCGCAAGCGCAGCCTCTATCCGGCTGCAGCGCGGGTCATGCCAGCTCAGGGAGATATTCTTCGCTTTGAGCAGAGATCGAACCAACGCCACCTTGCGGTCGATTTCCTCGAATGAATCCATTGCGCGCCATTGGAAAGGCGTATGAGGCTTCGGCACAAACGGCGAAAGCGTCACATTCAGCATAAAAGGAGCGCGGTGTTTCCGTCCGATACTAATCACTTTCGATACCAAATCGCCGATTCCATACAAGTCTTCGTCGGTTTCCGTCGGCAGGCCGATCATAAAATAGAGTTTGATCCGCCTCCAACCGCTCTCAATAGCTGTCTCCACCGCGCCAAGTAAATTTTCTTGGGTTACATTTTTATTAATGACATCGCGCAGCCTCTGCGTACCTGCTTCGGGGGCAAATGTCAGCCCGCTCTTTCGCACACGCTGGATTTGCGCGGCCAATTCCATACATTGAGCATCAGCGCGCAGGCTCGGCAGCGATATGCCAACCTTATTGCCCTCGTGCTTATCGATCAGAGTATGCACGATTTCGCCGATTTGCGAATGGTCTGCGCTTGAAAGCGATGTCAGCGCAATTTCCTCATATCCGGTATTTTCAAGGAGCACAGCCGCTTGTTTGCACAAGGTCTCCAGTGAGCGTTCCCTCACCGGCCTTGTGATCATCCCAGCCTGGCAGAACCTGCAGCCTCTGCTGCAGCCTCTCATTATTTCAACCGTAACGCGGTCATGAACCGCCTCGGTAAACGGCACTATCAACTTATCGGGAAACGCCGCATGCTCAAGGTCCCAAACCACCCGCGAGCGAATCCTTTTACCTTTGAGTTCCTTATGAACCGAAGGCACATAAACGCCATCGATCTCCGATAGAGCTTTCAAGACCGCAGTCCGACTGCCGCGAGCGCCCTGATATGCTCTCACGATATCCAATACAACCTCTTCACCTTCGCCAATCACAAACGCATCAATAAAATCCGCCATCGGCTCAGGGTTGGTGGCGCAGTGCCCTCCGGCAATAACTATGGGGTCATCTTCGCCCCTGTCCTTAGCAAGCACAGCTATAGCGGCGAGGTCGAGCATATTAAGCACGCTGGTGCAGCACAATTCATAAGCCAGCGAAAACCCAATGAGGTCAAAATCCTTTACAGGCAGCGAGGTTTCCAGCGAGAAGAGAGGGATGCCCGCAGCGCGCATCTCCGCCTCCATATCAAAAGCAGGCGCAAATACACGCTCGGCGGCAACATGCGGAAGCCCGTTGAGAACACTATAAAGTATCCTCAATCCGAGGTTAGACATGCCGACTTCGTAAACATCCGGGAAAGCGAGCGCAAATCTCACGCTCACATCATCAGGCGATTTGCGAACCTCATTCAGCTCGCCGCCCGTATATCTCGCGGGTTTCGCTACTCGGGGCAGGATTTTATCTATCCATCCCTTCAAGCTCGACTCCGTTCTAATCAATTTCATATATTATCAATCAACAAAACATAAAAAGCCGGTCAAAAAGCATATCACCAGCTTATTCTTGGTTTGAGTATATCACATTCCCCTCAAAGCGTCAATATCCCTGGCAAGCATAAAAACCAGGGAATAGGTTACAGGGAACAGGGAATAGAAGGGAGGAAGAGGCTGTCGAGAGCCATCAATAAGCTCATAAAAAATATATTGCGAGTAAACAAAATATCCATTGACAAGACAAAAAACTGGAGGTATACTGAGGTTAGACAACAAAGGAGGTGGTGGCTTTATGGAATATAGTCAACGAGGTGACCGTAGGGGCTAACGTTTTAGCCTGTGGTCTCTGACCATCTTGGTCATGAATAGTGGCCCTCTACGGAGAGCCTAAACTATCCATGAGGATAGGAAATTCAAAAGCCGCTGCCTCTTGCAGGCAGCGGCTTGCATACATTATAATGCTCCTATGAAACCAAATGCCCTCATGCCTATCGAGCATATAGACGATTGGGAGAAGCGCGTCGCGAGGCAAGATGCGTTTTGGTCTCGCGAGATAATCGACCGCCCCGTGGTAATTGCATCCATCCACTCCCCCAACCCAAACTACCCTGCTCCTGCGTCTAAAGTTTGGCAATCACATAAGGATCGCTGGATGGACAGCCAATATATTGCTGAGCTCGCTTTGCATTATACAATGAACACCGAGTTTCTTGGCGATAACCTCCCGCAAGCATGGCCGAACCTCGGCCCGGAAGTATTCAGCGCGTTCTTTGGCTGTGAATTGGAATATGGCGCTGAAACTTCATGGTCTATCCCATGCATAAAAGACTGGGCAGACGCAGACAAAACCGCTTTTTCAAAGGATAACTTCTACTGGAAAAAGATTGAAGAGATGACTGATGCTCTTCTTGAGATTGGCAAAGGCAAGTTCTATACGGGAATCACAGATATACACACAGGCGGCGACGCGATAGTTGCATTCCGAGACCCGTTAGAGATGAATATAGACATGCTTGAGAACATCGATCATGTAAAAGCCATGCTCGAGCGCGTCAACGAGACCTATTTCCAAATTTTCGACCACTACTATAATAAGCTTGCATCGGCAGGGCAAGTAATAACCACCTGGGCGGGTATCGCGTCTTCAAAGAAATGGTATGTGCCATCGAATGACTTTTCGTGCATGATCTCAAAGAAAATGTTCGATGACGTGTTTCTTCCGGGCATTGCGGAAGAATGCAAGTTCCTCGAAGCGTCGATTTATCACCTGGACGGCCCCGGCGCTCTCCAGCATCTTGATAGTCTGCTCGAAATCCCCGAGCTAAACGCCATTCAATGGGTATACGGCGATGGCCACGGCCGCGCATCTGATTGGATGCACATCTATAAGAAGGTTCAAGACGCGGGAAAGGGAGCGCAGTTTTGGATTCACGCCGATGAGCTGGATTTCTTCATTGAGAACCTCCGCCCGGAAGGCCTTTGGATAGGGATTTGGGGCATCCAAACGCGCGAGGAATTTCAGGCTTTGATGAAGAAGATTGAGGGATGGAGATAGGCCGATGGTTTGATGGTATGATAGGCCGATGGCAGGGAAGGGAATGCCCTCCCTTCCCTAATTCCGGTCTTTCGGGATTTGAATGGAGCCGCAGGCGGAATGGAAATCCCGAAAGCTTCGGCATCAGGATACCGAAGCAACTAACTCCCATTTCCCTTCCCTAACTCAAAACTCAAAACTCAGAACTCAAAACTCTCCCTTCGCATATTCCCTGAAACCGACACCATGCGCAATCGCGGCGGGATTCGGCTATTGGGAAATTGGCGACGTCTGCGGGGCCGTAGGCTGGTTCTACATCCATCATTTGCTGAAAGCTCTCTTTTACGCCAGCGCGAACCTGCGCGATTTCGTCTTCGGTTGGGCTGAATTGCTCCACTTTGAGCTCGGGCTGCAAATACACCGCAGCGAGGGTGGTTTCGCATGGCTCCCACTCCCATTTTGCCTTGGCATACATAGAGTATAGAATAAGCTGCTTGCGGTCTTGCTCGTTGGACGCGCCTGTTTTCCAGTCTATGATGGTATTTTTGCCATTTGAATGAGCAAAGTCTATCTTGGTATATACCTGAATGCCGTCGATATCAAAAGACGGAAAGCTCTCTTCCTCTATCTCCGCCCAAGTCGACGGGCTTCCCTCGGCAATCTCTTTCCAGAAATCAGACGATATCAGGTTCTCCACGCACAGCCACGCCACCTGCTGGGCATCGCGCGCGCGTTCGTTCATATTGGGTAGGTTATAGTAATGCTCCACAAGGCTGGTGATACTGGAAAGCTTACGACCAGGCGGACGGTTATCGATATGCCAAAGCTTCCTTGCAGATTCCCCATACTGCTCTCGAATCAGCGCCGTGACGCTCTCTTTGACCATCTTGGGTGTCACGCTCTGCCCGTATCTTATCGACCTCAGCGCCCCCGCAATCACCCCATGCACGATCTGCCCCCTGAGCATGGTAAGCGTGGTGAGGCAGCGCATCTCGTAAATCCGCCACCTCATTTTCGGGTCCTGTCCCCAGAACCTGTGATAAAAATAACGCCTCCGGCAAGTGTTGAGCCGCCCACTCGTTGAGCACGACCATGAAAGTGTAGACGGCTGCCAATTATCCAAGTGTAAGCTCCTTATGTGATGATACTAACCCGCATTATTCATGATATACGGTAGGCTTCGGCATCAGGATACCGAAGCAACCTGCTGGTGAATAATGCGCTGATACTGACATAAACTACTTCTCCACCCGCCGTATTTCTCCTTCACAAGAAAAATCAATCAAGGAAAAACGCACACATACGTAGAAGAGGTAATGGCTACACTACGGAGGTCCATTGAATGCAATCTATTGAAGCTATAGAACTCACCCGTCTGGTTATCCACGGGATTAACAACATAAAAGAAGAACCGGATATTGCCGAAAAAGAGGAAGTTCTTTCAGAGGGGCTGCGGCATTTCTTCGAGGAGCACATCCGCAACTGCATAAAATCGTCCAGCGCCAAGAACGGCAAGTTCGAGGGATCCAGCGCCACCATATCCGCCTGCGCGGAAAAGATGATTGAAATCCCCGAGGATTTTGTGGAGCAGGCAAAGGTCATCGGGCTTTGGTTTGGGCATCAGATGGAAAAATCATCTCAGGTTCAGACATTTCTGGCCGTGGGCCTATTTACCGACCTCGACACGGATATCCGCTACGTTGCGCTGCTCAAGATGGATGCCGTTAAGGCATTCGTGAAGCGCGAAAACGCGTCCCAGCCGTTCGAGGAGATACAGATTTTGCCGGACCCCGCCCGTCAGCTTCAGCGCTACGCAATCGTGCGCCCTTACGAAGATGAACAGCGCTATGACACCATCTTCCGCAACCAGCCAGCCTCCAAAGATGAAGACCCTGAAACCTCGGCAATGTGGCTGGATGCGTTCCTGGAAGCGACCGAGATCGCAACCCCGCGCCAGATGACTCAGCTTGTGGTCAAGGAAACCGAAAAGTGGATTGCGCAGAACGAGACCGTGTTCGAGGACCAGGAAGCCGCGCAGCTAAGGACAACAGTCAAGACTCTCGCTCAATCAGACGAGATGGACATCGAGGCTATCGCCGAAATTGCCATCGCTAACAATCGCATGCGAGAGGAATATATTGAGCGGCTATTGGACAAAGGCCTCACTGAGACCACATTCAAACCCGATCGAGAATGGGCAGAGCGCTCCGCGCGAAAAACCACCTATCTCTGCGATGCCGGCGTCCAAATCTCCGGCCCCAGCGATACCATAGATGACGTGCTCCAACTCCTGCCTAAAACAGAAGACCGCAAAACCCGCGCAGTCATAGAGACGCGGAAGTGGCAGCAGAAGTAGGGGTAGGTTTTAGGTTGTAAGTTGTAAGTTTGAAGTAGGGGCAGCCTACGTGTCTGCCCTTCCCAACCGTCAACCGTAAACTATTTCCAAAAATCGTGTTCACATTATTGCATGCCATTAGTCTAAGTTAATGGTAGCGAATATTCTCAAAAAGGAGATTTTCAATGAAAGTAAAGACACGAGCAATTCTGATTCCAATTTTGACACTTGCGGCAGCGTTTATGGTCGCATTCTGTGTCTGCAGGCCAACACTTGCAGACCCTAAGCAGACTCCCGTTACACCAGGCGAGCTTTTAATCGCCGGTCCGAATGGCCAGAGCGCGGGGGCTTGCCCTCTGAAGCACACGGATGTGGACGCGCAGATTTCCGGGTTCATAGCCAGGGTGACCGTGGTGCAGGAATTTTCCAACCCGACCGGCGAGAAAATCGAAGCGGTTTACACATTCCCGCTGCCCGAGGATGCCGCGGTCGACCGAATGGAGATGAAAATTGGCGAGCGCCTGATAGTGGGTGAGATTCACAGGCGCGAAGAAGCTCGCAAGATCTATGATGACGCCAAAGCGGCGGGGCATGTTGCCAGTTTGCTTGACCAGGAACGCCCGAACATTTTCACGCAGGCTGTTGCAAACATCGAGCCTGGCGCGGAAGTTAAGATAACCATAAGCTACACCCAGCTCCTGAAATACGAAGCTGGAACCTATAAGTTCTTTTTCCCGACGGTAGTTGGCCCGCGCTATATGCCAGGCGCTCCGGTTGGCAAAGAAGGCGCTGGAACAAAACTCGACACTACTGAGGTCCCGGATGCCTCCAAGATTTCTCCGCCCATAACCCCCGAGGGCACGAGGGCCGGCCATGATATTTCGATAAAAGTGAGCATAAACGCTGGTGTGACACTCCAGAAAGCCACTTGTGAGACGCATGCTACAGATATGCAATTTCCCGATAGCACATCTGCAGTTATTACACTCCAGGACAAGGCGACAATTCCCAACAAAGACTTTGTGCTCAATTACCAGGTAGCTGGCAAGGAGATACAAAGCGGGCTTATTGTATATGCCCCTGAAAATGGCAACGGCGGGTTCTTCACGCTGATTATGCAGCCGCCGATGGTTCCCAAGCAGAACCAGATTACTCCAAAAGAGATGGTATTCGTCATTGATACATCCGGCAGCCAGCAGGGCGAACCCATCAAGAAGTCCAAAGAGACGATGCTTTATTGCATTAAGAACGTGAACCCTGGCGACACATTCAATATGATTGCGTTTTCGAACAGTCTGCGCAAGCTCTTCGAGACCGCTCAGCCATATAACGCCGAGAATGCAGCTGCTGCGGAGAAATTCCTCACAGAATGCGAAGCGGGAGGAGGCACCGAGATGCTGCCCGCAGTGAAAGCCGCATTAGAGCCTGCCGCCGATCTCAAGAGGCTGCGCATAGTGGTCTTCTCCACCGATGGCTTCATAGGCAATGACATGGCGCTCATAGATTGCGTGCAGAAGAACCGTGGAAACGCGCGCATGTTCCCGTTCGGCATCGGCAGCAGCGTAAATCGCTTCCTACTGGAGAAAATGGGCGAAGCTGGTGGAGGAGCGGCGGAGATTGTCCTGCTAAACTCAGACAGCAAAGGTATCGCCGAGAAGTTTTACAACCGTATCAGAAGTCCTCTTTTGACCGATATCACTCTCGATTGGCACGGGCTGCCGATAACTGCGGAGGATATGTATCCCAGTATAGCGCCAGACCTCTTCGCCTCGCAGCCGCTTATTCTAAAAGGCCGCTACACCAGCGCGGCAAAGGGAGAGATAACCGTCCAGGGCAGACTCGGCGGCAGGCCTTGGTCTGAGACAATTCAGGTGGAGCTTCCCGCCGCAGAAAAGAACAACGACAGCCTTGCCTCTATCTGGGCCCGCGCGAAGGTCGAAGATTTGATGGACAAAGACTGGCTGGGCGCGCAGATAGGCAAGCCCAACCCGAATATCAAGGAAGATGTAATTAAAGTTGCGCTCGAATATAATCTGATGACGCAGTATACCTCGTTTGTAGCTGTGGACAGGTCCACGGTTACAGGCGGCGGCGATGCCAAAACCGTCGCCGTTCCTATAGAGATACCTGAGGGTGTAAGCTATGAAGGAGTTGGCGGACAAAGCCTCAACTTGCAGATGACAGGTAGCCTAAACGCAGCAGCAGCTCCCTCGCCTAGGGGCGCCACAAAGTTTAGACTAAATTACGCTGAGAAATCTGATGTTTCTGCAGATAGCGCGAAAGTAGCGGGTAGACCGATGCCAGCTAACAAAACTGTCGGCGCCCCGCGCCCTGTCACGAAGCCCAAGAAAGGCTTAACCTTCGCCGACGGCAGCGCAAAAGACAGCTATACTGCGCTGAAGTTGGACAAGACCCTTTCTGAATTAGCCGCCAGCTATGCCAAAACGGGCAAGTCCGGGAAATATGCCATTCCTGGAAAACTGGTGGTCAAGAATGGCAATGTAGAAGTGCTGATCTGGGCGCCAAACGCCACAGCGAAGCAACTGGCCGAACTTGCGAAGCTTGGGCTTACAGGTCGCACATGGGTGCAAGCCAAAAAGATGATCAGGGGCTGGGTTCCCATAAAGAATCTGAAAGCCATAGCCGCGCTGGATTTTGTGACCAGAATGGCGCCGCCTACATACAGCAAGAAATAGGTGTGAGGCAAAAGGCATCAGAATGACAACAAGGGTGGGGTTTTCGAACCCCACCCTCTTTTACACCGCCTTAGATTTAACTATTACACTGATTACCTCCCCAAAACCGGCATTAAGTGCTAATATATATGCAGCCTGGCATGAACTTAGGCTTAGAACATTGGCGAGGTTGTATTATGTGGATTGCTTTAATGTATTTGCTTGTAGGTTTGGTCGCCGGAACGCTCGGTGGATTGTTTGGGATTGGCGGTGGGATTATTATTATTCCAGTGCTGGTTATGCTATTCCACTTTACTCAGCAGGAAGCACAGGGAACAAGCTTGGCGATACTTGTGCTGCCCATAGGCATCTTGGCGGCTTGGACTTATTATAAAGCAGGATTTGTAAATATCAGTGTGGTTGGCTTTGTGGCTCTTGGATTTTTAGTCGGCGGCCTGATGGGCGCCAAAATAGCCGTAATACTGCCCGCCGCTATTATGAAGAAAACATTCGGAATGTTCTTGCTGCTGGTCTCCATTAAGATGATTATAGGGAAGTAGTCTCCACGAAATTTATTGCGTCAAACCTTTTCATATTAGCGCTGTTGGGTTATCATGTATAGAAATATCCTGAGAGGAAACCAAGATGAACCTCAAATCGATCATTTGCAATGATTTGAACGCCATTCGCGAGAAAAAACCGCTTGTTCACAGCATTACTAATTTTGTTGTAATGAACGAAACCGCCAACGCCATCCTTTGCATAGGGGCGCTGCCGATAATGGCGAATGCTGTGGAAGAAGTGCAGGAGATGGTAGGGATAGCGAGCGCATTGGTGCTAAATATCGGTACCCTGACGCGTGAGTGGGTATACGCGATGGAGCTTGCCGGTAAGCGCGCTAATGAGTTGGGAACACCGGTGATACTTGATCCCGTGGGCGCGGGGGCTACCAAGTTTCGCACCGAGTCGTGCAAAAGACTGTTGAAAAATGTAAAGATTTCCATAGTTCGCGGGAATGTGGGTGAGGTGGCAACCCTCGCGGGGATTGCTGCGGAGGTTCGCGGGGTAGAGTCTATTGGGGCTGCGGCGGCGCCGGTTGAAATTGCAGAGCAGTTTGCTAAGACTTATGGCTGCACGGTCGCCATAACGGGTGTGGTAGACGTGGTGAGTGACGGAAGCCGCACGGCGCAGATTTCCAACGGCCACGCTATGCTCGGGAAAGTGGTGGGCACGGGATGCATGTCTAACGTGATTGTTGCCTCATTCGCGGCTGTTGGCAAAGACACATTCACTGCCGCCGTGGGCGGGCTCACTACTTTCGGAATTGCCGGTGAAATGGCCGCGAAAATCTCCGGTGATAAGCCGGGCACTTTCCACGTAGAATTATATAACGCTCTCTACGCGGTGAGTGCGGCGGATATTGAGGCCGGAGCGAAGATCAAAGGAGTAGCGGACCTCTGAACTTTCCTCCCCTGCCCGGTTGACGTTCTACGCGCGGCGTGTATAATGGAATTAGAAAGGGCCAATGATATGCTTGATGATTATAAATACAGCATAGGACGGCTGGTTGTCTACAAACACACGAAGCCAAAACTTCCCAGGCAGAGCTATGGCCACTATGGCAGCGAGCGGACTGTTGGCGAAGTTATAGATGTTGTGATGGCTCCAACGCCTGAGCCTCATTGGGTCTATACTCTTCGAAATGTGCGTAATCAAGAGAACGTAACGATAAACGAGGAAGATATCAAGTTTGCTACCACGGTAGGCAGATATTGGAAGAAAAGCTCTCGTAAAATCCTTGACCGCAAGCTCGATGATGGTGCGCTGGCGGAAATGATCGCTAAGGCGCTTGCGAATCCCGACCGCGTTAATTTCCTGAACTCAACCCTGCGCGACATCATCCATAAGGAAGAGACTGAAGCGCGGGTATGTAGAGAAGGCGCTGATTTGCCGGTTTTTGTGGATGATTATATTCGCGTTCGAGGCGATCTGCGCAAAGAAACCGAGCCGATGCATAATCAGTATGCCAAGATTTTGTCCGTAGAGCCGTCTGACATAGCAGGTATTGAAAACCCGCTCGCCAAGCCGGGGCAGTCTCGGATATATCGCACCTTAAAGAAGTATGGTATTGTCACACCAGATGGCGAGAAAGCGGAGATTTACGACGTCGAAATTAAGGTTTTCTACTCCGCGAACGGAAGGAAGACGATCCTGAATTGGCGCGCAACTACGCTGCTTGCTGAGTCTTTTGGAGACCAGCCGCCTTATAACCTGGATTATGAGTATCTGGCCGATCACATATTTACCCGTGATGAGCTGCAGCCCAAGAGTCGTGCTGAGCTGGCGCAGATGCTGGCTTCGGTGCTTTATGTAAAGGGAAGACTGGGTTGGCGGGATTATCAGCGCCGAAACCAGTTCTTTGCAGGCACACCCAAAAGCCATCTTTTGGACGATATCCTGGCGGCATCGCGCTTCGATTATCGCCGCAACAGAGACCTGACCAACGAGGAAATAACCCAACATCAGCAGCAGGCGTTTAAGCTGCAGAAGCTGTTGAAGGGATAGGTGAGAGAATATGAAAGAACTATTTATTGAAGCACATGAAGATAGAGTGGACGGGGGATATGTGGCATCTGCAATAGGGCACGGCATACATACCCAGGCCGAAACGCTTGATGAGCTCAAAATGAATATCCTTGAAGCCGTCGATTGCTTCTTCGATAACCCCAGCGACGCGCCCACTGTTATACACTTACGCGTAATTAGCGAAGAGGTCTTAATCAGGTGAAATTGCCTCGAGATATCGATCCACAGCGCTTCATTAGAGCATTAGCTGTCTTGGGTTATAAACGAACTCGGCAGGTCGGGTCACATATACGTGTGACCACCAATTCAAATGGCGAGCACCACGAAGTCATTCCTAACCATAAGCCCATCAAAGTTGGCACCCTGCAAAGCATTTTAGCGAGTATCGCACGGCATCATGAGATGTCTGTGGAAGATATACTACGAATGCTCAATCTCTGACTGGAAATTGGTCATGACTGAAAAAATCAATCTCTTAGATATTGTTGCTATAACCGAAGACATTCCTGAGCGTGGTCTCATTCGCGGACAAATCGGCACGGTTATTGACATCCATCACTCTCCTCACTAACATGTTCACCAACAGACGCTTTGGAATGGTGATACAACGTGAGCACAAGCAACCTCTCTAATGAAGTAATTGCCAAGATCGAGGACCTGCGGCGCAGGCTTGATCGGGCTAATTATTTGTATTATGTTAAGGACCAGCCAGAGATATCCGATGCCCAATACGACTCGCTCATGCGCGCCTTGCAGGAGCTTGAGGCGAGGTATCCGCAGGCTGTGACCCCGGAATCTCCCACTCAGCGAGTCGGTGCAACTCCGCTGACCGAGTTTACGCCGCACGTGCATCTGGCGCCGATGTTAAGCCTTGCGAATGCGTTTGGGGAGGATGAACTGCGGGCGTTTGATGAGCGATGCCATAAGGCGCTTGAATTGCCGAGCGATGAGCCAATTGAGTATGTCTGTGAGCTGAAGTTTGACGGGCTGGCGGTGTCGCTTACGTATCAGGATGGCAAACTAATTGCCGGGGCTACGCGAGGCAACGGCATGCAGGGCGAAAACATCACCGAAAACCTCAAAACCATCAAAGCAATTCCTCTTAACATGCACAATTCCAAGCTCGATAAGCCCGGAGCAAAGCCGATACCGAACTTAGTTGAGGTGCGAGGGGAGGCTATTCTGACGCATGATGAGTTTCACCGAATAAACGATGAGCGCGAGGAAAGCGGCGAGCCAACCTTCGCCAACCCTAGAAACGCGGCTGCGGGGTCGCTGCGGCAACTTGACCCTAAAATCACGGCTATGCGCCGGTTGACTATGTTCTGCTACGGCGTCGGCGCGTATGAGGGAGTTGATTTTGAGAGTCAAAACAAAGTTCTTTGCGCCCTCGGCGACTGGGGATTCAAGGTCAACCCGAACGTGAAAGTCTGCACGAATATAGATGAAGTGGCAGCTTATATCAACGATTGGCACACAAAAAAAGAAAAACTGCCCTATGACATAGACGGCATGGTGGTGAAGGTCAATTCGTTTGCCTACCAAAGCCAGCTTGGCAGTGTGGCGCGGAGCCCGAGGTGGGCGGTTGCGTATAAATATCCGGCGATGCAGGCGACCACCGTGATCATTGACATAATCGTGGGAGTTGGCCGCACGGGCGCTCTAACTCCCGTAGCCATAATGGAGCCGGTTGAAGTTAGCGGGGTGACGGTCTCTCGCGCGACTCTGCACAACGAAGACGAAGTCCACCGCAAGGATGTGCGAATCGGCGATACGGTGGTCATTCAACGCGCGGGTGAGGTTATTCCCGAAGTCGTTGAAGTAGTCAAAGAGAAACGAAAGGGCACGGAAGTTGAGTTTCACATGCCCACCAAATGCCCTGTGTGCAACGCCGATGTTGAGCGAGCGCCCGGTGAGGCTGTGGCGAGGTGTGTCGGAATCGCCTGCCCCGCGCAGATCAGGGAGAATATTATCCATTTCACCTCCCGCACGGCGATGGATATGGATGGAATCGGCCCGGCGCTCGTCGACCAGCTAATTGAAAGTGGCCTGATCCACGACCCGGCAGACCTTTTCTTCCTGAAAGCCGAGAATATGGCGATACTAGACCGAATGGCGCAAAAATCGGCTGAAAATGCGTATAATGCAATTCAGGCAAGCAAAACCGCACCGCTTTCGAGGTTAATATACGCGCTCGGAATCAGGCACGTAGGCGAGCGCACCGCTGCGGCGCTGGCTGAGCATTTCGGAAATATCGACGCCGTCACGAATGCCTCGGAGGAAGTGCTTGCAGAGGTACCGGACGTTGGTCCGGTGGTAGCCGCAAGCGTGGTCAGATTTTTCCACCAAGAAGAGACCGCCGAAGTCCTGCGCAAGCTCAAAGAAGCCGGAATAGACCCCAAAGTAGAAGGCCGCCAGCAAACCGAGGCGTTCGCGGGCAAGTCAATAGTCTTCACCGGCGCGCTGACCAAACTCACCCGAGAGCAAGCCGAGCAGCTTGTTTATAAGCTCGGCGCAAGCCCATCGAGCTCCGTTTCAAAGAAAACGAGCCTGGTTGTCGCAGGAGAAAAAGCAGGCTCTAAACTCGACAAAGCGCACTCGCTGGGCGTGCCGGTTATAAGCGAAGATGAGTTTTTGGAGATGGTGAAGGAATCGGGGGCAGATCTTTGATCGCCCTGGAAATCTGTTCCAGGGCGCAAGTATCGCGGAAATCTTGATCGCCCTGGAAATCTGTTCCAGGGCGCAGGTATCGCGGAAATCCATTCCGCCATCAAGACCTTGGTAGGTGAATCAGCGGATCGGATATCCAAAAACCTGCGTCGGGGAACAGATTTCCCCGACGATCACAATTATTTGCAAAAATAATGTTCACAAAACCCGCCCATGCCAAGTCTAATATAGTAGGCAAGTAACTTAAGTTCTAAATCAAAGGAGGAACAAACAATGAAACGACTTGCAGTATTCACACTACTAGTATGTTTTTTGGTCTTGGCGCCGGCGTGGGCAGCGCCGGAGAAACCATCTGACAGCAGCGATGGCTTCGCGGTATACCTGCTTAAGGATAGCAGCATCACTGGCGTAAAAGCCCTGGAGAAGAATCTGGCCGATCTGGAGCTCCAGGCGCAGCCTCTTTTCACCGGACGTGATATGGTTGACTACAGATGGAGCGACCATTCATTTTCACTCAAGCCAGAAGCAAAAGCGAAATTGCCCGGTGGCCCCGGTGTGTCGAGTGTTTTCGGGGTTCCGTTTGTTGTCATGGCGAACGGCAAGCGGATGTATTTGGGGGCATTTTGGTGGTATGGCTCATCCCAAAGCTTTCCCAACCCTGTCATCTTGCCACCCAGCAAGAAAGACAACATTTTTAGAATTGAGCGCGATTACCATGGGCTATCTGATGGTGACAATACCCCGGATCCAAGGCCGAACCCGATAATCCGGGCAGCCCTGGCCAGAGAAACTAAACTAATAACAACAGCCGAACCATCCGAAAAAGAGAACTCACATCGGCTTAGTGTTATTCGCTGACGTTCTGATCGCGCGCCTGATACATCCTTTCTCAGGGGGCCAGAGCCCCCTGAGATCATTTCTTCCCTCCTTACCGCTTTACATACTTCCGTGATCAAGTATGGCTCACTGGACAGATAAAAAACCATAATCCATGCCTGAAACCATCTATTACAATAGAAGAGCTATAGCTATTTCTTCGGAGGATGTATTGAGCCGTTTTAGCCTGGTTTTCAAAGTAATTCTTGCCTTTTCGGCGCTTTTTGGCCTTCTATTAATTGCTGGCGCTCACCGTAACCATACTCTGGCGCAGTCCTCGGAGCGCGAGAAATCGGCCTGGGTGACTGCGCTTATTGCGGAGCGCACCAAGGGTGTCGATAAAACCGACACCAGCCCCAAGTTTTCGATGTGGTTTGCAACAAACTACATGTCCGCTAGCAGCTTCTCGCAGAAGTTCTTCCCGGAATCAGGGGTGGATTTGAACGCTAAATCGGCTGACGGCAAGGCGCTGTGGTCAAAGCGCTCAATGTCACTCACCTGGAATCGCCCATCAGCGCCACCCCCACCGCCGCGAACGGAGTTCTATACGTGCAAACTCAGTCTAAACTTTACGCTATAACCAAGTAATATCTCGCAAATGGTCTCTACAATGTGAAATCACCCTATAACGCAAATAAGGGGCTCGGCGCAAGCGCCGAGCCCCTTTGGTTTTTTAACGCTGACTACCAGCGGCGACCGCCGCCGCCGCCACCGCCGCCAAAACCGCCGCGGCTTCCGCCGCCGCCGTAGCCGCCACGACCACCGCCGCCGCCGCTGCGCTCGGTCTTAGGTCTGGCTTCATTGACTGTAAGAGTCCTGCCGCCGACTTCCTTGCCATTTATAGCATCGATAGCCGCCTGCATACTCTCCTCAGGGATCTCGACGAACGCGAAACCCTTGTCGCCGATTACTCTTACTTCAGCGATAGGGCCGTAAGGCTCGAAGAGATCGCGGAGATCGCTCTCGGTGGTGCTGTAGGACATGTTTCCTACGTAAAGTGATTTGTTTGCCATTTTCTGATTTTCCTTCCGGGATTATCCCATAGAACTTTCAACGGACAGTACAGACTTTGCTGCTTTGCGGGGATTCGATCAGTCGCAGAAGGTAATAGCGATCCACGGAGATGACGAAGACACCGGTGCTGGACGTTGATTCAATTAGATGACAGTATACACCTATTTTTGTATATATGCAAGTATTAGACTTATTTTCCATATTTTTTTAAGCCTACCGGTTTTGAGACGCATATCCGAATCACATTCCAGGTCTTTTCAAGTGAAATACCAATCTCCTTCCAAAGAGGAACTCCTGGTATTGCCAACGAACCCTTATTCGTGCAGCATTTTTTAAGACAGTAAGATGTCCCCGGTTTTGGCAGGAAATTAAACCCCCAAGAAACCATTTAAGCACAGAGGTAACTAATTGATTCATAGGCTCTTTGGTCTTTCGGGAACAAGTTTCCCGAATAACCGAAAAGCTTGTGATTCATGTTTTGCGATAGAAATACGCCGCTGACAACGTCACCAGAATGCATACCCCAGCCATTATGGATAGTATCGAATATGGCGCTGTGGGCGAGATATTCTGAGCAGCAAGGCCGCCGAAAACATTGCCTATGATATGCCCTCCGGCCATGAGTGATTCGTGTATGCCGCCAGCTTTCCCTCGGGATGACCCGGCGGCGATGCCGTGATACAGCGCGGCAGTATATGCCACTCCCTGCGCAAACCCGATAAGAAAGAAAGCTAATCCAAAAACTATGGGCGATTTCGTGAAAAGCGCCAAGATGCCGGAGAACAGCATAACTAATTGCAGAGCCACCTGCGGCCAGGTTCTGCCTCGCCACCACGCCGATATATAGGTAGAAAGAACCGCAGCAGCCTGCCCAACCAACGCCATAGATGTAACCAAAGCAATCTGAGAATTGCTCCAGTGCAAAATATCTTTTCCAAGCGCCGGAAAAACCACTCTGGCAACTGCAATGCCGAATACCCCGGTTACACATCCCATCCTGGCAACAAAAAGCAGATACGGCGGGCAACTCGGCGAGCCGTTGGTTTCTGGTTGATTAGTATCCGATTCGGT
>JAPLCU010000102.1 GCA_026392045.1 Armatimonadota bacterium | reverse complement strand
CGTGAAATGCAAGCTGTAATCAGGTCGTTTGCATAAAACACTATGGTCAAAAACACGGGCCGTTACAGGCCAATTGACCTGACTCATGATAGCACAACAGAGGGGGAAAAACAATCGAAATTGAGCACAAATGCCGCTATCCTTGTAGATTTAGCGGCATTCGATTCTGGCGTAATTGCACAATAATCAGTAGCCTACTTCTTGCGCGGTTTGAAGACGTGCAAACGGCATCTGGCGAACACGGCTGTTGTGTCATCAGCAGCAGCGTCTGCCCCACGATTGCAATTGGACTGGATGCACTACATATGCTACATTGTCCGCAAGGACGAACACATCATACATGTGTGAATCAGAAGCTCAGCCACACTATTGCCATAAGACTACGCCTCAAGAATGCCGCTACTCATTAGAGCCCTGTCACACACTGTTACATAACTACCGCAATATATCTTGACTTTAGCCGCTTAAAATGCTATAATTGGACTAGATAAATACACACGGACTCAGCCATGACTCCTCACAAACTTGCAACCGAAATATTATTACTAGATCACGATGACAAAACAATGACATGACCACTATCACCAATTACAGGAGGCAACACATGATTACAGTCAAGGAAACTGCATTAAAATTGAGTGTATCGCCGAGCACGGTTTTGCGCCTGATACGCGCTGACAAGCTCAAAGCCGCCAGAAACGGAACACGCTGGATGTTGGATGAGGCAGAGGTGTTTAGATTCGCTGCTAACGCGAAACGTTTAAAGGAAACCACGCTCGACAAAAACAATCTGCTGCCTGGAGAAGGCGATTTCATCGCGTGGATGAGGGAACAGAAAGCGAAGAAGGACGCGGCGAAATCGTAAGCCATAGCCTGATACGCAATTGATGTATTGCCAACACGAGCCAAAGAATGGAGAAGATTGTGAATATAGAGGAAATTCGCTTCGGTGTTGAGATTGAGACCATTAGACGCAACAGATTCACCGTTGCACAAGCCGTGCAGTCTGTCGTGGGTGGTGAAGTCACTCACGTGGGCGGTAGCAGCTCGTTTGATCCTTGGACAGTCGTAGATACCAGGAACAGAGTGTGGAGTGTTGTGGCCGACGCATCTCTCACCAGCGTGGCTGCCAATTTGAGAGCTGAGGTTGTGTCGCCAATCCTTACCTATGATGACATTACCGAACTCCAGGACATCGTACGCGCGGTGCGGAAGTGTGGCACGCAGGTTGACGAAAAGTGTGGGCTTCACGTCCATCTCAGTCATCCAGATATTACGCCAAAGGCGCTTGCCAACCTCGCGAAGATTATTTTCAAACAGCAAGATATCATATACGCCGCTCTTGGCGTGGACGGGCAGCGAATGGAACGTTACTGCAAACCGATAGACCCTGCGTTCATCGAACGGATTACAAGAAATCCTCCGAGGACATTCCACCAGCTTAATAAACAGTGGTATGGTCGATATGTCGAGAATCCACAGCGTTTCGATTCAAGCCGCTATTCGATATTGAATTACAACGGGTATTTTTTGCGTGGAGCTATCGAAATGCGCGCGTATTCTGGCAGTCTCCACGCCGGACGTGTTAAAAGCGTAATCCTCTTCAGCATGGCGCTCCTGGCGCGGGCGATGAACTGCAAGGGCGCATCGGCAAAGCAGCGGAAATATGAGCCTGCATCTGCAAAGTATGACTTTCGTGTTTTCCTGATATCTGCGCTCAAGATGAATGGTCACGAGTTCAAAACGGCGCGCGCTCATTTGCTGCGATTGATGCCTGGCGACTCTGCTTGGAAATATGGTAGGCCGAGCAAAGATAAGAAGCCTGTGAGCGATAGCGCAAACCAAATGGAGGTGTGTAATGCATAAGATACTTGTATCCGCCGAAGTGTTGACCGGTCTGGAAGCGGTCAGGCTCTCCGGCCTAACCAACATGCTTGATAGACCGCGGGTGACTGAGTTAGCGTTCGATATGGGGTATGCGGAAACGGCGTTCTGGGTGAATGATAATCGTGGCCGATACGCCAAAGGCATATTTCAAGGTTTTGCCGTAGCCAAGCTAGAGAGTGAAGCGGCAGCGCCGCCAAACGACCGCGCACAGTCCGCCAGCAGGACAATTCAGGCGACACGCGAGATGGAGGCGCTATATAATGTGTGGACAAGCTGGGGTCATATTTGGAACCAAGCAAAGAACGCGGGATGAAATAGACCATCTAACGGGCTTATTTACCAATGTGCTGGAGCTGAGTGAGGAGCGCGGTCCACAAGCCACGGGTGTTGCCTGGGTAAATCAAGACGGTGAACACAAGATTTCAAAGCTGGCAGTGCCTGCCAGCGAGTTTGTTCGAGACAAGGCATATACGGAAGTCATTGATGATATCGATAACACCACCAATTTGTTGATGGGTCACACCAGATGGCCAACTCGCGGCGACATCAGTAATATCGCGAACTCGCAGCCAAAGCGAACAGGAGCCATTGTAGCCACTCACAATGGAACCGTTATAAATGCTAACTGGCTGTTTCATAGATTCAGACTGCCCAGACATGCTGAAGTCGACAGCGAGGTTATCTTCAGATTCGCTGATGAATGCGTTGGTCATGATGGGCGTATCAATGTCCACTCTCTGGCTCAGCGTTAGGCCTTGTGCAAAGGGTCGCTTGCATCCGTAATGGTTGCCAAAACAGACCCGAGCCGCATCATTATGATAAAGGGCGCGAGGCCGCTTGAAATGATGTATAGCGAGAGATACGGGGTGGTTCTATATGCATCCAATATGGATTACATCAAGTATGCGGTCGGTGGTGAATTTGGATGGATTGAGGCGAGGATTCCCCGCGATGCGCTCGTGGTGATCAACACTTCTTCAATGACAATAACAGAAATAGTGCCCGTCAGATGGCAAAGGAGCACAACATTATGTTGATGGCAACATTATTTTGCTATGGCAGTTTGAAGCGTGGATTCTGGAACCACGAAATCTATTGCGCCGACGCCATTTCCATACAACACGCGACTGTGCGCGGCAGGCTCTACGAGTTCAGTTCCGGCATACCGGTTCTGGAGGTGCCAGATACTGATATATTGGCGTATGGCACTGGAGACATTCTGGAAGATATTGCGCTGCAACGCCGATTTGAGATGAACCGGCAGAAATATCTCGAATGTAACGGCGATGGCTGGAAACAAATCGAGGGTGAGCTTATCACATTGCCTGACCCTGCAATAACAATTCCGCCTATAGACCGGCTGGAAGGCTTTCATCCGGACAGCGATTCGCTGTATCTGCGAGTTCTCGTTCCGGTAAAGCTGACTGACGAACGTGTTACGACTGCCTGGTGCTATGTTGCTGCTCCTGAAACAGCGAGGACGCTGACTCTAACCATTTCCGCCACTTCGAAATATGCGCTACACCAAATATGTCATAAAGACTAACAATATTATTGATATCGTCAGACTTGCAGTTTGATAGTTGACAGAATGAACAGCAATCACAACATGTTGACAGCCGTGCTTTAAGGATGTGGAAATGCTCGTGTAACAGCCAAAAATATACGCAAAATAACATTGCATTCTTTCCATGCAGAGTCTATTATTATATCAAGTAAGCATGCAGTCCCCAATAGTACGAGTCCCAGAGGGCTGTGTGCAATGCTACCTAATCTTGGCGCTATGAGCGCCTAATGCGAATGGAGTGCATGCAATGAGAATAGTATCTAATTGTCGTGTTTGTAAGACTACCAGTGTATTACCGCGTTTCTTGTCATTGTTTGTCTGTATAGTTATCGGTGCAGCTTCAGCGTCATCGCTTATGGCGAAAGATCAGATTGCCATAAGTCAGCATCAGGAGTTGCGCAAGGCCGCGCTTAGCAGCTTGGCCAATCAGGACTGCGATAAAGCCATTGAGTGCTACACGCAGATACTTGCTAGCAATCCTGATGATGCTTTGAGCATTAAGGCCGATCTTGGACTGTGCTATAAGATCAAACGAGATTATGCCAGGGCAATGCCGTTATTTGCTGAAGTAGGAGCCATTAGCAATCCAAGACAAGCTGAAGTGTTGTATTGGACTGATGATTGCTTTTGTGAACAGGGCAAAATGTCCGAGGCCGCAGATCTTTTGACGAATATGTACAAAACGATGCCTGATTTACGCACCAGCATCCTCATTAGACGTTTGAATAGATTCGAAGCTCTTGGTCGCGTTAAAGAGGCGATAGTTGATCTCAAAGAACTGGTGCCATTGATTCCTAGGAATGAGGCGAGGCTTTTTAGGATTAAACTAGCAGCGCTGACATTGAAAAATGATGGTCTGACGCCTGAGTTCACATCGGCGTTTAATGAAGCTTGCAACGAAACTATTACTGTTGTGGCTTCGGAATCGATTAATACAGTTGCGGCTGACTCTCTGAGGCTTGAACTTAATAACATTCGTCTGGCAATAGAGGAAAGAATGTGGACCGATGGCAAGAAAGCTGAAGCTATCGAGTACTTGATCAAGTTGCTTATCGAGCAACCCGAGATGAAGGCAGATGTGCTAATCAGATTGTCTATACGTCATGAGATGCTCAATAAACCCAAGGATGTTGCATCTGACATGGTCGAGTTCGTGAAGTCATTCCCAGGTGACGAACGCGCAAAGCTTTTTGCTATCAAAGCCGCAGAATATGCTTTCAAGGGTAGCGGCGATTGTGCGGAGTCTCAGGAAGTTCTGCGATCCGCTCTAGACACTATTGCTTCGCCCGGTGTATCCCGCGAGCAAGTCAAAACTCTGAAGAACGAGATGGGAACAGCGCTCATTCGGGCGAGCCAACTGGACAAGGCAGAGCAATTGTTCAAAGCTCTGCTTCAGGAATATCCTGATGATCCACAGATCAAGATCAATCTTGGGCTGTGCTACAGAGGCAAGACCGATTACGACAAAGCGATTCCGCTTCTTCAGGAAGTTGTCAATACTGCCCAAGGTGATTTTCTGCTTGAGTCGATATGCCGCTATCAGGATTGTTTGACCGATCAGTCTAAGTATGCAGAGGCTATTAACTATCTGGCTGCAAGGAATAGCGAGTTTCCTCAATTCGGTGCAACATTGTTGGGTAGGAAGGCAAAGTGCCTTGCCGAAAAATTCGATAAGTTCACCGATGCCATTCGTGATTACGAAGAGCTTATGCAGCGGTTTCCCAGCCGACCTGAAGCTAAATCTGCGGAGCTGAATATTGCGAATCTTATGGTATTTGGTTTGCGTGATTTTGCATTAGCTAAAGCCAAACTTAATGCCTATATTACGCAGCACCCTGTTGATCTTGAGACTATAGTGGCTTTCCACGATCTTGGATACTGCAACTATCTCAAAGGAGACTACTCGGATGCGGCCAAGGCATTCATGGAAGGCATTCAGTATCCCGATCCGGGCAATTATCGCCCACTGATGCTGTCTCTCGCTATCGACTGTTATAAAAAACTGGGACAACCAAATAGAGCGGCAGCCACAGCACAAACACTGTTAAAAGGATTTCCGGATGATCCGTGGTCTGAGGTAACATTGGGCGCTTTTCCAGAATTTGCAGCGCTGAAGCAGTAAGCCAACAGGGTTATTAGTTGCTCTAATGGAACTTAATCTATATTGAATTGGGAGATAAAAATACAAGATGAATAGACTATATGACCGTCCTTGCTCTTTATTACAGAGCACACAATGGGGGAATAGAATTATTTGTGCGGCAATAGTGTTTCTGCTAACATTGGCGTTTGCCGGGCAAGCTCCGGCAGATTTATGGCCGCCAGCATATTCTCCGCAGTACACAACGGCCGTTGGTAAGAACATAACTTCACCGTATACCACTAACTTGTTTCGTTGGATTGGCAGCGAGCCTGCTGAGACTGCAAAAATAATCAGTGTCAATCAAGTATTGCAGTTGCGAGTAGCTGCAATTGACACTGACGAGTACACTGATCCATATCCCTGCGATTGGCCATATACATCCATTATCTATTCGTGGGAAGTTAAATTAAATGGTTCTACCGTGCAGACATACACTGGCGATACGTTTAACTTTAGCAAGAGCACCTGCGGTTCTTATACCATAACTTGTAATGCGGCTGATCCTCCGTATCCCTCGGCAGGTGATGATACCGTCCATCCTGCTGAGAAGTCGTGGACAATTACTGTTGTTGATGTAGATATAGACACTGACTCAAATAATGATGGGGCAATAGATTCTCAAGACGATCCTATTGAAGAGAACTTGCCCGGCAGAATAATTACATACAATACTGATGACGATAATTTCAATGACGTTCCTGATAAGGACGAAAGTGGAACACTGACAGGTGAGAATGATCTCGCTCAGATTAAACTTGCGTACGGATCTAGCTCGGGGATAACTGGCCGTAAGGTTACATTGCTCGCGAGTAGTGGCGGAGATAAGATCAAGGTTTGGAGCACATCGACAAAGGGCTCGCAGATCGTTCTACCTTATATAATCGATTCGAATGCGGTTCCGTCAGTTCTCTATGTAGAAGGTGTGGGAGTAGGCGAAGCAACGCTCGATATCGTGTTAGCGCTATCGGATAATACGGAATTAGTTAGGGACAAGGCAAAGTTTACTGTGCGCGATACTGCTAGACCTTATGTTAGCGGTTATTTAGCCGATACACAGCCCGATCCAAGCAAGGTTAACTTTACCTTTACATTCAATGAGGCAGTATGTGGTTTCGAGGGCAGTGATGTGACAATTGGTGGGACTGCCAGTCCAACCATAGTCTCGGTGGTTGACAGCGGCGATCACATGAGTTACACCGCGACGGTTAGTGGGATGACTAATGATGGTTCCGTGACCGCAATGATTGCAGATGGTGTTGCTCAGGATGGAGCTGGCAATGATAACACTGCATCAAACCTTGTCAGCGCTAGCTACAGTCCGTTATTTGTTCCGAGTGATGTAATTTGTGTCAATGCTCAGGGCGGCGACGATAATTATGATGGGTTTGCCTGGGGGCGCGCGAAAAAGACAGTTCAGTCGGCTCTGGCATCAGCGGAAAGTAGCGCTACGAGAAAGGAAGTATGGGTCTCAGAGGGTACTTACTATACTCTTGATGTGTATCCGTATGCGATTATCATCCCGCCAGGAGTAAAGCTTTACGGCGGATTTGCTGGTGACGAAGCATGGAGAGATCAAAGGGATTGGTGTGAATATGAAACCATTCTTGATGGTAGCGGCGGTAATACGGTTGTTACGTCATCTGATGATCTCACTTCTTCTTCTATTGTCGATGGTTTTATTATATGCAACAGCGATAACGAAGGGATTTCTCTCTATAACTCGACATTGACTATTTCGCACAACAATATTTCTTCAAATTACGGTATGGCCGTATGGGTCGATGAGAGCTCGCCCGTGATATCAAACAACTATTTTGTTGATAATGCATATGGCATATGCCTATGCCTCTCCTCAGGCGCAATACATGATAACACTATCACTTCAACTTCCAGTGGCGCCATAAGTTGTTCTGGCGATAATTCTTCTATTTCCAACAATACTATTTTTGGAAACAACGACGGAATACTGTTCGACAATTCTACGAATGTCGTATGCAACAATATAATCGCGTTTCAAGCACAAAAAGGTATAGAAGTGCAGGTGGGCCTTGCGCCCAGTTTGAGTCACAATTGCGTATATGGCAATGCGACGAATTACATCGGTATTACTGATCCGACTGGAATCAACGGTAATATTAGCCCCGCTTTGAATACTCCTATGTTTGTTGATAAGGATGCTGGAAACTACCGCTTAGTGTTCGAGTCACCATGCATTGATACAGGTTTGGATGCCGCAGTAATGAATAACGTGGGTGATTATTACGGTTTGCTGAGAGTGGTCGACGTTATGAACAGAGGTAATGAGACTACCGATGTTGTGGATATAGGAGCTAACGAATTTAACTTGCCCTATGTGTCTAATGTAACCAGCAGTAATCCTGATGGCACATACGGTCCTGGCGATGTCATCACAATTCAGGTTGAGTTTAGCGGAGCTGTGGGTGTTTCAGGAAATCCTCAGATTGAATTGCAGACCGGTAATCCGGGTGCGAGAGCAGATTTCTATAGATGCTATGATAAAACTGTTGAGTTTAGATATACGGTAAAGAGCAATGATAGTACGGCTGACCTGAACTACCTTAGCAATGATGCTCTAATACTGAATGGCGGAAGCATTAAGAATGCTTCCGCCATAGATGTTATTACCCTATTGCCTGTTCCAGGTGGCGCTGGCTCACTGGGGGTCAACAAGAATATCGCCTTTGGCGCGGTATCTCCCGTCACAATAGATCAGGCTCAGACTCAAGTTGACCCGACAGGAGATCAGGTCATTCACTTCACCGCGATATTTCCTGTGGTTGGAGGAAGCTTCTCTTCTGGTGATCACGTAGTCATACGCGGTACAGCAGGCGCGACAAAATACGTGGTGACGCAGACAGACGTCGAGGGCAAGATCTTCGATATCGCAGTGAGTGGAATGAAACAGACGGGTACGGTGAGCGCAGAAATACATTCATTCGACAATGGGCAAGGCTACATTTTCCAAGATTCAACCAGCACGGACAATATTGTTGAATTTGATGAGTCCATGCTGCCCACTAATGTCATTCTTGTTGATGCTCAAAATGGCAGCGATGCTAATGATGGAGTTACTTGGCTTTTAGCGAAGCAGACTGTTGATGCGGCGCTTGCTGCCGCAGACGGTAGTGCGACTCGCAAAGAAGTATGGGTTGCGGCTGGAACATATGATGTGCCTTCTTCTGGGAGTTTTGAGTTAGGACTGAATGTTTCCATGTATGGTGGTTTCAGTGGATCCGAGACCCAGAGATCCCAGAGGAACTGGCGCAATAATATTACGATACTCCAGGGCTCTGGGATAGACCAGCAGCGGAACGTTGTTAATATAGAGCAAACATCGACGATGCAATCGAGTGTTATTGACGGTTTCGTCATCCAAGATGGCGCCTGTGGGGTAGTCTGTAATGCCGATGGGCTCATTGAGCACAACATTATCAAGCATAACAAGACCGGAATCTCATGTCCCAGCGCAACTGGTGGTTTTCCAACGATTCGCAATAACTTGATAACCGAGTTTGTTGCTGACGGTATTGACCTTGGTGTTACAGATGGGCTTGTCGCTAACAACACAATGGTGACCGCTATCACCGTGCCTGGAATGATAGGCGATGGTATTGGTATTCATAGCCTTGGTGAGCTGGCGATGGTATACAATAACATCATTACCGGGTGTTCAGTAGGAATAAGTGCCGACACCTCTTTATTCATTTACAACAATGATCTATTTGCCAATGGGGTCGATTACTCAGGGTTTGATGATACCGGATCGGATATTCATGTGGATGCGCTTTTTGTGGATTCGACCAATAGGAACTACCGTCTCTTTGGAGATTCTCCCTGTATCGATGTAGGCGTTGGCGGCTCGGATTCTGACATCGACCTTGGCGGCAATTCTCATAATTCTGACATCCCGGGCGTAGGAAACGATGGCACAGATACTTGCGACATAGGGGCTTATGAGTTTGATGGTGTGCGCGTGACTAATGTTACGAGCGATACCCCAGATGGCATCTATACCACTGGGGGATCAATTGATGTACGCGTGTCTTTCAGCAAACCTGTCTATTTGGATGTGACCGGTGGATCGCCACTTTTGCAGATGGCGACAGGATTAGCTTTGCAGCAAGCTACCTATGTTAGTGGTAGTGGTAGCGACACGTTAGTTTTTGAGTATCAGGTTCACCCGGGTGACACGTCAACTGATCTTGATTATGTGAGTGTTAGCGCATTGGGTCTGAATGGTAGTTGCATAACTGACAGCGATGCTATCAGAGTTGTTCCAACGCTACCACTACCTGGGGCGCCAAATTCTCTAAGTGCCAATAAGGCTATCATTATTGATGCTGCGGCTCCACTTGTTGTCGATGTGACGAGTCCAAACGAGGACAATCATACATACGCGACAGGTGACAACATCACTATTCAAGTAATGTTGAGCAAACCAGTGATTGTTAGCGGGTCGTGGTCACTTAAGCTGGATTTGGGAAATACCGAACCACGGTTTGCTAATTGCCAAATCACTCAAGGTGCGACCGATACCTTGACGTTCACATATACGGTGCAGGATGGAGACAATACTTGGGATTTGGATTACACTGACACTCAGGCTCTGAGTGGTCAGGGAACAATACGGGATGAGTTTGGCAACGATGCTATTTTAGTACTGCCGAACCTTCGTGCTGCACATTCTCTAAGCGCCAACAAAGATATCGTGGTCCATGCCTGTGCAGCAACATCCACCAATTTCTATGTTACCACGAATGGTGTTGACATAGGCTCTGGATCCGACTGGGGTAGCGCATATGCGACTATTCAGCATGCCTTGTCCAAGGCCGAGACTCTCCCAGCAGGGACTTCTGTTACCATATCAGTTGCCCAGGGCCTTTACGGTGGCGTAAGCATACAACTGCGTCCGGGCATATCACTCAAGGGTGGATATTGGTTAGATACGGAGACTTCGAGTTGGAAGCATGATCCCGTGAGCCATGAGACAATGTTGATTGGTGATAATCGGGGGAGTGTGATCCATGTTCTGCCCGGTGCAGGAGTAGACGACACGGTCATTGATGGGTTTACGTTGACTGGCGGCGCTGGCACGTATGTGCCTGATATACAAATGAGTTTAGGTGGTGGTATCTTCTGTGATCAAGGATCACCATTGATTTCCCACAACAAGATTATGTCAAATGGCGCGGATATTGGCGGTGGAATCGTGTCGTCACAGGGGTCTCCTGTAATCAGTAACAACCTTATCATACGAAATGACGCATATAGTGGTGGTGGCGTTTACTGTGATGGTGGAGCGCCCACGATCATGGATAATACAATCAGCTCTAATACTTCGCTGGAGGGCGGCGGTATTGAGTGTGTCGGAGACGGGGGTACGACGATCATTAATAATACGATTGTTAAGAATGAGGCAGCCTTGCAGGGAGGTGGCATTCTTAATTGGCTGTCTTCGTCAGTGATTGTCAACAACATTGTTGCTTTCAACACAAGCGGAATTATGGATTACGACGACACAATCCCCATCGCGACCATTGCTCACAACTGTGTTTACTCCAACCCAGTGCCTGATCGCGATAATGCTGAAAATCAAGATTATTGCGGAATTCTGCCAGGGTCGATTGTTAATCCGGTAGATTCTGACCCGGTATTTGTCGATAGCGACAATTATTATCATTTGACCAGCAATTCTCCTTGTCTTGATTCAGGTGACGACAGCTGGGCGAGCCAGGGAGACACAGATATCGATGGACAACCGCGTGTAGTGAATGTGCGCAGGCTGACGAGCTTTGTAGACATTGGAGCGGATGAGTTTGTAGATGAAGTAGCACCAGCCGGGACCATACAGATTAACGAAGGCAATGATTACACGGATATCACGGATGTTGAACTTCAACTAACGGCATTGGACGCAGAATCCGGAGTCGTGGAAATGCGCTTCAGCAATGATGAGCAAACATGGAGCGAATGGGAGCCGTATTCTTCATCTGCGTCTTGGGCACTCACTGATGAAGATGGCTTAAAAACCGTCTATGTAGAGTATAGAGACTTTGCCGGCAATGTCTCGCCTAGCGCCTCGGATACAATCTCTCTGGATACAACAGGTGCCGGCAGTGGTTATGGTATGCAGACTTCTCTTCTGTTGTCCGGCTTCAATTTGACGGCAAACCCGACGAGCACCTCGGCAGTTAGGGTCAAAACGGACGTGTTAGTAACATTCTCGACGCTTGATTCTGGCCATGGCACCATTGACCATTTTGCGGTATCCACAGATGGTACCACCTATTCTACCGCTGGAATAGTTTGGCCGAATACATCCTTTGACGATCAGCTCGATCAGTCGAATAAGGGAGACGCATCTTCGGTTAGTTATTCTACTACAGACGCATACTGGGGCAAGTCGGCTAATTTTACTACAGGCAGTCAATACATTGCCTATAATGCTACCAAATTCCCAACCCAGGGCACAATTGGATTCTGGGTTAAGGGTGCATACAACTCTGCTCGTGGCCTGAACACTATCTTCGACACAAGTGGATCGTCCACTCAGACCGCCGGCGATATGAGGATGATGGTCACCTCAACTAATATGATTCAGCTTAAGATATATACGTCCGGCGTTTGGCAAAGCGTGACTAGCACTGCGAGTATCAGTGGAAGTACGTGGACATATGTTGCGGCATCTTATGGTAGCTCCGGTCTTAAGTTGTACGTCGCTGGGACTACGACAACTTCCTCTGTAACTGCTAGCCGTGCAGCGCACGCAGTCTATTTCGGAGACTATCACGGGGATGCGACATCTTATGCGTTTGGCGGGTTCGTTGACTGCATCCGCGTTTCCAACACTCAATTGGATTCAAACATTTATACTGCCCCGACGGCATATACAATGTCATGGCCTATGACCCAGGAAGGGAAGAAAACAGTTTATGTCAGGGCGATTGATGTAGATGCAGGTACGGTGGATAAGAATATCATAACTTATATCGATAAAACAATCCCTGCGTTCACTAACGTAGTAGCGTCTCCTACTCCTGCCAGGAATGGCGGCATAGTTACTATCACATTCTCTACTGAAGTCCTGGGAACTGTTAATCCGACAATCACGGTGAACACTCATCCTGCGGCTTACTCCAGCAAAACAATTACTCTCGATAATAGCGCTACATATACCTACAAGTATACAGCAGGGGACTTGGATGCAGCTGGCCCTGCAACAATAAGATTTTCTGGAACCGATCGGGCGGGCAATGTAGGCACAGGAGCTAACACGACTGCGCTATCTATTCTTGGGATCACTTGGAGCGTTAGTCCGCAAGTTGACAATACAGGCACGGTCAAGCTGGGGTGGAGTTACCCTGATACATGCGACCGACTCGCTGTAGAGTACAAAGACACTACTGGTTGGCACATGTATAGCTTGTTCCCATTCCGCCAAGCAAGCAAGTCTGATTACAGAGTATGGAGCATGGCTTCGGGTAGTCGTGCGTTCCGCGTGAGAATATATGAAAGTTCTGCAGACAACGCTGGGTTTATTGCTGGCGTCACGGGCAGCGTTGCAACGCCTGGAATATTGGCGCCTTTTGGGTCCATAACGTACTATGATTCTATGAGTGGGGATCTAAGGGGATATACATATACTCCGAAGTATTAATAGGTGGCTGCGCCACATAATTATGTGTGTAAAAGAAGGATGATTATTTAATGTCTACACGATCAAACACGTTTTGTATTTCTGTCATGGTATTTCTAGCAGGGCTTTCCATAGCGCCAGCTCAGGCTGTGGATAAGATGAATCCCGACCAAGCGGCCTCGGTGTCGCGTCAGATGGCGGTACCGGCGGGACCGAATTCGGTGGTTAATACAGCCAGTGGCAAGTTGATAACTACAATCCCCATTACCGGTTTCAAATGCAGAGGCAAATTGTCGGTGGATTTCACCTTAACCAAAGTTAGCGATGAGGGAGCCCTTTGGTGGGAGACAAGACCAGCTTGGGGATGGCGCCATAGTTACCAAAGCTGGGTTGCTGAGTTCAAGTATAACAATGTGAAGTCTTTTTATCAATGGAATAGTCCTGATGGGTCTTATGGTTGGGATAGAATTGGTTCTGTTATCACGCGCCGCCCTGGCAACCCTTACGATCTTGTGATAATAACCGGTGGTTTCCAGGTAGTTGCCAAAGATGGGACAGTCTATGAGTTTAAGCGGGTGCCAGCCCTTGGCTATACATATTTAACCGCGATACGTGACACGCGCGGGGGTGAAATCGCGCTGACATATGATACTTCAGGTCATAATCTTGTCAACCGGGTAACGGATGCGTCCAGCGGCAGGTATCTACAATTAAATTGGAAGATATTTCCCGGTTACGGCAGTGTTCCAGTGAGGTTGGAAAGCGTTGAAGCGAAGAATCCTAATGGTTCCACTAGTAGGAAATACAGCTGCTCTTACCTAGCCGAGGTTATTTTACCTAACAGAGACGACACCTGGCATTTTGTAAGTACGCTTGCAAAAATTACAATGCCCGATCCCATTACGGGACTACCGGGAGCGGCTTCTCCGTATTACAGTTTCACCTATACGCATGGTTATGGTGCGGGTTGGGCAATTGAGACTATCAAAGCACGAAAGAACAACAATGTCACAGGCGATGACACTTGGACATATACCTATTCTACTGATTCATTGGCCAGGGTGACAAAGGTTACCGGTCCAAACTCAGATGAGGGTAAGGCTGCGTCTATTCGATTTGACTATCCGTGGGACAAATTTATCAATGGGTACAGTTACCAACTGTGCAGAGTGCTAGACAGCTTGTACACTGGCAAATTGATGGCTAATGGTGTTTTTTCGGAACCAAATCCTGCTGATCGCCAACATAGGGAAGTTCATCTCTATAGTAATCATACAAAAAAACTGGATGATACCTATCCAGATGGTTTCTTTGAATGCTTTGGCCCGTCGATTGCCT
>JAPLCU010000167.1 GCA_026392045.1 Armatimonadota bacterium | reverse complement strand
ACATCCTTTACGTTGAATGTAACCGCAGTGTAGAAGTAAGTGAAACCGATGATCAAAAGCGCATACGCCACCGATCCATACCATGTCTGACCCGGCGACACAGCGTTTGCAAATTTATGCAGCCAATGAGTTGTGTCGCCGGGAGCAACAAATTGCGCAATAGTCATAGGAAACAACTGAATCGATACAGCAAAAATGATCGGAATAACGCCAGCCGAGTTTACCTTCAGAGGCAAGAAGCTCGATTGCCCGCCATACATCTTATTTCCCACAACTCGTTTTACATGTTGAATAGGAATCTTCCTCTGCGCCTGTGTAAAAGCTATCATGAAAGCGACCGTGCTAACAAACATTGTCGCCAAAAACAGCAGACCAAACCAATTTCCGCCGCCCGATTCAATAATCACAGTCTGAATGATCTGACTCGGCAATATAGCAACAATACCGGCAAAGATAACTATAGAAACACCGTTTCCAATTCCATGGTCAGTAATCTGTTCACCAAGCCACATTAAAAATGCAGTTCCAGCAACCAGAGTTATTGCGATCTGCGCGATCTGCCAATTTCCACCTTCAATAGCGCCTGCCCCATGCAGCATCTTTGTGGTTCCCCACGCCTGAAAGAGCGCAAGCACACCGGTCATCCAACGGGTATAAAGCCTGATCTTTTTCTGTCCGGCAGCGCCTTCTTTCTGCAACTCTTCCAACTGCGGAATCGCAATCGTTAAAAGCTGCATGATGATCGATGCGTTAATGTAAGGCATAATGCCCATCGCAAAGATCGTATATTTCTTAAACGCGCCGCCAGAGAAGATATTCAGCATATCAAACAGTCCGCCGCTGAATTTCTCCGCCAAGATATCCAGGTTTACACCAGGCACGGAAATGTGAAGCCCGACCACATACACAGCGAACATCATGAACAGGAATACGATCCTCTTCTTGAGGTCCGGGATTCTAAAGGCCGCCACTAACGAAGCAAGCATTTACAATACCTCCGCCATACCACCGGCAGTTTTGAGCTTCTCTTCGGCGCTTTTGCTGAACTTATGAGCACGCACCGTCAGAGCTTTGCTGATCTCACCCTCGCCAAGAATCTTGACTCCATCAAGCATTTTCTTGACAAGACCGTTCTCCTTAAGGAGTTCGGGAGTAACTTCTGTGCCAACCTCAAACACTTCAAGATCGGACAGATTAACAATCGCATATTCTTTGCGGTTTACATTGCGGAAACCGCGTCTGTGCGGCAATCTGCGATGCAGCGGGGTCTGACCGCCTTCAAAGCCCGGTCTAACACCACCGCCAGATCTGGATTTCTGACCGTTATGCCCCCTGCCTGCGGTTTTACCATGCCCGGAGCCGTTTCCACGACCCACTCTCTTTTTGGCATGCGTTGACCCAGGAGCAGGGCTCAAATCCTCAAGTCTCATTGCTTTACCTCCACGGGATCACTAAGTGTCTCTACCTCAACGAGATGACCGACTTTACGTATCATACCCTTGATGCAGTCGCTCTCGAAGTGCACGGCGCAGGAGCCAATCTTACCCAGCCCCAGGGCCTTGACCGTGGCCTTCTGCCGCTTATCGTATCCAATAGCGCTTTTTTTTAGAGTAACCTTAAGCATTGTTTGCCTCGTTTACACAGAACCCCGCAGCACGCATGATACGTGCCCGCGAAGTTCAACATATCGTAATTATTTCGCCATTCGCCTTGTGAGACAATGACAACGTTCCATTAAATGCAATTGGCTGTTATTCCTCAGACTCTGTAGCCTCAGACTCTGTAGCCTCGGGCTGTATCTCGTCCTCAGCAACAACTTCCGCCGGTCCAAGATCACCTGCAGCAGTAGCAGCCTCAGCGCGTTTCTTGACAAGCCAAGGCACCAAATCCTCAAGCCTCTTACCACGCAGCTCAGCAACTCGCTCTGCCACTTTCAGCGATTTCAAACAAACCATTGCAGCCTTTGCAGTGTTGATTGCGTTCGGCGAGCCCAACGACTTAGCCAAAACATCTCTCACACCAGCAAGCTCCAAAATAGGCCTTACAGCGCCGCCAGCAACAACACCAGTACCTGGTGATGCTGGTTTCATGCGCACCTTTGCCGCGCCGAAGTTCATTTCGATCTCGTGAGGAATAGTAGTTCCAACCATCGGGACCTCTATGATATTCTTCTTAGCGTCCTCAATACCTTTGCGAATCGCATCAGGTATGCCAGCAGCCTTGCCCAGGCCGATACCAACGTGACCATTTCTATCACCCACAGCAATGAGGACGCTCCAACTCAGAGTACGTCCACCTTTGTGAGTCTTCTGAACCTTGTTCGTACGGATCACTTGCTCTTCAAGATCGAGCGCATCCGGATTGATCTTAGGCATGCTTCCTCCTACGGTCCTAGAACTTCAGTCCGGCTTCGCGGGCAGCATTAGCCAACGCCGCAACCCGGCCATGATATTTGTATCCACCGCGGTCAAAAACGACCGTTTCAATGCCCTTTTCGACGGCGCGCTTGCTAACAAGCTCGCCAACCATCTTCGCGGCTTCGACATTACCGCCGCTCTTAAATTTCGGCTTCAACTCTTTATCAAGTGTCGACGCAGAAACAATGGTCTTGCCATTAGCATCGTCAATGATCTGCGCATATATATTGCACACGCTCCTATAGACATTGAGCCTCGGCTTCATAGCCGTTCCAATTACGCTTTTCCTTACTCTTTTATGGCGTTTCCGCCGGAGTAGTTCCTTCTTTAACATAAAAACCCCTCCAGGCATCAGGTTTACAGGTGATATCGCGCCAGGCATGGCTAATCGCCAGCACCAAACCCATTTTCACGGCACCCATTACCTTTGTGCGATAAAGCACCAGGCGCGATCTGTCTCTATGGGGAATACCCCCAACCAAGCCCCCTCCCGCAATGGGAGAGGGATTAAGTTCTCTTACTTGCCAACGGCCTTGCCAGCTTTGCCGGCTTTTCGCCTGATGACTTCATCAGAATACCGGATGCCCTTACCCTTGTAAGGCTCCGGCGGCTTAATCCTTCGTATATTGGCAGCCTGCTGCCCCAACACTTCTTTGTCAATGCCTCTAACAATCAGGAAAGGCATTCTCGTGTTGGTTTCTACTCCGACTTCGAAAGCAATGCCTTCCATCGGTTCGATAAGCACAGGATGTGAAAGTCCCACCAACAAGTTGAGGTTCACTCCCTGCAACTCTGCACGGTAACCAACTCCCTGCACAATCATTTTCTTTTCGTAGCCCTGGCTAACGCCAACAACCATGTTGTTGATCAGCGAGCGCATCAATCCGTGAAGGGACCGATGCTCTTTGCTGTCCGACGGCCGTGCGCAAACTATCTTGCCATCCTCGACATTAACGCTGATCGCCGGATGCAACTGTCTTGTAAGGGCGCCCTTCGGTCCCTTTACAGTCAGGACACCATCTTCCTGGCTAAGTTGCACTCCGTTAGGCAGCGGTATCGGCAATTGTCCAATTCTGCTCATTACGCTTCTCCTAATCTACCAAACGTAGCACAACACTTCGCCGCCAATGCCCGCTTTGCGAGCATCGCGATCAGTCATAACGCCTCTGGATGTGCTAACAATAGCCACACCCAACCCGCGCAATACACGCGGCACCTTGTCGTGCTTTGCATAGACCCTAAGACCGGGCTTGCTCACACGCTTGAGGTTGCTAAGTATCTTTTCTTGCTTGGGTCCATACTTCAATGCAATCTTAGCAGTCGGGAACTTTCTGTCCCTAAGGGTATCGTAATTCTTTACGAAACCTTCCTCGCGCAGAATGCGAAGTATCTCCATATTAAGCTTAGAGGCCGGTACCTCCACGAAATCATGGTTTGCTGAGGCCGCATTGCGTATTCTCGTCAGCAGGTCGGCCACGGGATCTGTCACGGGTAAGAGCTCACTCTTCGTGAGGATACTTGTCATCCTGAACTCGATTCAGGATCTGTTAGCTTAAGGCTTAGATTCCGAATCAAGTTCGGAATGACAAAACATTAAGAGTGAGCTCTTACCCACTATGAATGATGCGGTAGACCAGCGTCCCGAAAGCTTTCGGGACGATCACCCAGCCTACCAGCTAGACTTAGTAACGCCAGGGATCAAACCCTGATGCGCCATCTCACGGAAGCAGATTCTGCACAGTCCGAATCGCCTGATATAGCCCCTCGGTCTGCCGCACAATCCGCACCTGTTATACTGCTGCACCTTAAACTTTGCCGGTCTCTTTTGTTTTACAATCAGGGATTGCTTTGCCACGTAATCAACTCCTTAACTGTTGACTAACTTCACCAGGTTTTGTCTAATCGCTTCGGCATCAGGATACCGAAGCAACTAAACTCTACTCTTCATTATGATGCTTAGCAGCCTCAGCGACAACCGCCTGTGCGCTGCTAGCAGGCATCTCTTCGTAATGCGAAAACTTCGCACTGAATCGACCGCGTCCATGAGCAATCGATCTCAGATCAATCGAGTAACGCAGCATTTCAGACTGCGGCGCCTGAGCTTTAATTCTCTGTCTTCCAGCGCCCATTGGCTCCATACCGCCAACCCGTCCGCGCTTAGTGTTCAAATCACCGATCACATCGCCCATATACTGCTCGGGCACGATCACTTCAATATCCATAATCGGTTCAAGGATTACAGGACCCGCCTTCCCAGCAGCTGCCCTGAAAGCCAACTTCCCGGCCAATTGAAACGCCATATCAGACGAATCAACGTTGTGGAAGCTCCCATCGTGCAGCGTTGCCTTAACATCCACTACCGGACAAAGCGCTTGTATTCCCTGGCCCAGAGCCTCTCGAATACCCTTATCGACTGAAGCAATCCATTGTTTTGGAATCGCGCCGCCTACAATGGCATCCACGAACTCGTATCCAACGCCTCTCGGCTGCGGTTCCAATTTCACCCAGCAGTCACCAAACTGTCCGCGACCACCGGTCTGCTTCTTGTGTCTGCCCTGAGCGTCAGCAGACTTCGTAATTGTCTCGCGATAAGCAACCTTCGGAATATCGGTTTCCACCTCAACCCCAAACTTCCTCTTCAATCGCCCAACAGCAATATCAAGGTGAGTATCGCCCTGCCCAGCCATCAAAGTCTGTGAAGTATCAACTCCCCGCGAAGTCCTGAATGTCGGATCCTCTTCACTCAACTTGTGAAGCGCCGGTCCAAGCTTGTCTTCATCAGCCTTAGTCCTGGCTCTAACAGCCAAAGTATAAACCGGGTCCGGGAACGCAATAGCATCGAACGCAATCAGCTTGTTCTTATCGCAAAGCGTGTCGCCAGTGCTCGTATTCTGCAACTTGGCCACAGCTCCGATATCACCAGGTCCAACCTCGGGACAAGCTTCCTGAGTCTTGCCAAGCAAGAAGTAAACCTGACCGATTCTTTCATCATGACTCTTAGTCGAGTTATAAACGTGCGAATCCGATTTGATCGAACCAGAGAACACTCGGAAATAAGTCAGCTTTCCAACGTAAGGGTCAGCCATCGTCTTGAATACAAGCGCGCTAAACGGGTCCCCGGCGCCCCGGGTCTCCTGCGCTTCACTCGGGTTCATACCCTTGGCAGGCGGCACAGCCGCCGGAGAAGGAACGCTGGCGCCAATGAAATCCAGCAGCGTATCAACGCCAACCATCTTCATCGCCGACCCACACAGAACAGGAACGACCTTACCAGTCCTCACGCCGATTTCCAGACCCCTGGCGATGTCCTCATCCTCAAGTGTGCCGGCATCAAAGAACTTCTCCATCAAAGAATCGTCCATCTCAGCAACACTCTCGATCAACGCTTCTCGCATGCTCGAAATCTGATCAGCCATATCCCCAGGAATGTCTGTAGGAGCGATCTTTCCGCTCTCCCACTTATACGCCTTCTTCGTCAGCAGGTCGACAATTCCAACAAATTTATCTTCAGCGCCGATCGGCAGTTGAATAGGAGCCACACTATTACCGAACTTCTCACGCAGCGCTTCAAGCGCTCGATAGAAATCGGAGTTCTCCTTTTCAAGCTTATTGACAAAGAACAGCTTAGTGATCCCAGCAGCTTCAGCCAGATCCCAACCCATCTCAGTGCCAACTTCGATAGACCCGGTTCCGTCTACCAGCAGCAGCGCTGCTTCGACAGCTCTCAGAGCCCCGATAACGTCTCCAACAAAGTCCGGATATCCCGGCGTATCAATAAAGTTGAACTTATTATTCTTCCACTGACAAGGCAGCACAGAAGTATTGATGCTCATCTTTCTTGCGATTTCGTCGGCGTCAAAGTCTCCAGCAGCCGAACCGTCATCAACACGGCCCATTCTGCTAGTGGCGCCAGACGCAAATAGCATAGCTTCCGCAAGCGAAGTTTTTCCCGTCCCACCGTGCCCAACCAGCGCAACATTTCTTATATCATCAATCGGATATGCCTTCATGGCTTATGCCTCTCTGAAAGGCAGCCCCAGAGCTTTTAGTAATACTCTGCCTTCCTCATCTGTTTTCGCGGTAGTTGCAATTACAATGTTCATACCTCTAACCCTGTCGATCTTATCATAATCGATCTCAGGGAAAACCAACTGCTCTTTAAGGCCCATTGCAAAATTACCACGACCATCAAATGAGTCAGAAGGCACTCCGCCAAAGTCTCGGACTCTCGGCAAAACTATATTAAATAGTCTGTCCAGGAATTCATACATAATTGCGCCCCTAAGGGTGACCTTAGCGCCGATGCGCATACCAGTTCTCAGCTTGAAGTTAGAAATCGACTTCGTCGCCTTAGTAATAGCCGGTTTTTGGCCGGTAATCACCGTCATGTCGTTTATAGCTGCATCCAGGAGTTTTGCATCTTGAATGGAGGCTCCGACACCCATGCTGACAACTACTTTACTCATGCGCGGCGCCTGCATCACGTTGCTATACTCAAACGTCTTCATCAAAGTCGGCAGCGTCTCGCTCTTATACTTTTCTTTCATTCTCGGCATTAGCTTGCTCCCTAACTATCGACCAGCGCGCCGCATTTGCAGCATTTGCGCGCTATTGAGCCATCCTCAGCGCGCACACTGCTCAGTCTGGCTTCTTTGTTGCATTTCGGACAGATCAGCATTACCTTGCTCACTAAAAGGCCCATGGGTATATGCATCTCACCGAGCTGCTGCTTCACCATTCCCCGCTGTCCAGTAGCACGCGGTTTGCGATGTCGTGTAACGATATTTATACCGTCCATAATAACCTTGCCAGCTTCCGGCAGGGTTTGGCGAATCGTGCCGCGCTTGCCTCTGTCCTTGCCTGAGAGAACGATAATCTCATCGCCCTTCTTCAGTCTCATCTTACCTTCATAAACAGGTTTTTTCTTTTTCATATCAGCATCTCCACCCACTCGATTTCGGATTGCCCTTGGGACTCACACAAATACGCCCCATTTACCATGCCAAAATCTACAGGACTTCGGGCGCAAGCGAAATGATTCGCATAAACCCTCTGTCGCGCAATTCTCTAGCCACAGGCCCGAAGATTCTAGTTCCCCTCGGCTCATTGGCATTGTTAATAACTACCGCCGCATTGTCGTCAAAACGCAATATTGAACCGTCAGGGCGTTGAACATCGTGCTTCGTCCTTACAACAACGCAACGCACAACTTCACTCTTCTTGACGGTTGCTCCCGGCGTCGCCGACTTAACCGCGCCTATAATAATGTCCCCTACGGCCGCATAGCGCGCATTCGAGCCCTTAAGGACTCTTATGCAAAGGATTTCGCGCGCGCCAGAATTGTCAGCCGATTTTAACCGCGTATAGGACTGTATCATTCAAATTTCCTCTCTGAATGGGTGTTGGACGCTGTGCATCAGTGACTGGGAACACAGATCGTGCCCCACCTAATGCTCTGACCGCCCAGCGCCTATCATCCAACAACTACTTGGCTTTTTCGACTATGCGAGCCACACGCCATCTCTTGTCTTTAGAGATCGGCCTGGTTTCCATAATCTCAACTGTATCGCCAATTCCACACTCGTTGTTTTCGTCGTGTGCTTTGAACCTTGCGGTCTTTCGCACAATTCTACCATATAACGGGTGTCTAACCAGCGTCTCAATGACCACGACAACAGTCTGGTTCATCTTATCGCTAATTACTTTTCCGTTTCTAACTTTTCGTCTGGCTCTATCCATAACTAGGATTCCCTGCCTGCCTTAATCTCGCGTGCTCGCATCTCACTGAGAACCCGAGCCACATTCTTTCTGGCTATGCCGATTGCCTGCGGATTAGATAACTGCTTCCTGGCAATCTCCTGCCTCCGAGTATAGAGGCTTGCACGCTCTTGTTCGAGTAAGCTTTCAAGCTCAGTGTTGCTGGCTTGTGCTACTTTGTTTACAAACTCAGTCTGTTTCACCGATTTCACCCTGCTCCTTCTTCGTCACGAACTTGGTTGCGATCGGCAACTTGTGCGACGCCAGTCTCATAGCCTCTTTGGCTAAACTCTCATCAACACCGGACATCTCAAACAACATCCTTCCCGGCTTGACAACAGCCACCCAACCTTCAGGCGCACCCTTGCCGCTTCCCATTCGGGTTTCTGCCGGCTTCTTAGTAATTGGCTTATCCGGGAAAATGCGGATCCAAATCTGGCCGCCTCTCTTGATATGCCTGGTCATCGCAATTCTGGCAGATTCAATCTGGTTAGACGTTATCCACGCTGCTTCCAGAGCCTGCAGCCCGTAATCACCGAAACTAACCTTGTTTCCCTTGGTTGCTTTTCCGGCTCGAGATCCGCGCATCTGCTTGCGATACTTAGTTCTTTTTGGCATCAGCATAATCGCTAACCTCTCCTCTCGCCGCCGCCACCGCCGCCGCCGTAACCACCGCCGCCGCCGCTGCGTCCGCCGCCGCCGTAGCCACCACCGCCGCCGCCGCTGCGTCCGCCGCCGCCGTAGCCGCCGCTACCGCCACCGCGTCCACCGCCGCCGCCATAACCACCGCCGCCGCGTCCACCACGATCTCCACGATCACCACGATCACCACGATCACCACGCTCTTGCCTTGGTCTCCGCGGACGTCTTGCAGCATTCAATTCTTCTTCGGTCGGTTCCGCCCGCCGTGCACCCGGCAGAACGTCACCCTTGTATATCCACACCTTGACGCCTATGTGACCATAAGTAGTCTTGGCTTCGCTAAAACCGTAATCGATATCCGCTCTCAAAGTGTGAAGCGGCACCTTGCCAGCCTTTTCACCATCAACGCGCGCCATCTCGGCGCCTCCGAGTCGACCAGCAACTCGGATCTTCATGCCCTTAGCGCCCATTCGCATACCGCGGAACACAGCCTGCTTGTTCGCTCTCTTGTAGGAAATCCTTCGCTCGATCTGTTGAGCAATAGATTCTGATACAAGCTGTGCATTTATTTCCGGAGAACGAACCTCCGCAACATTAACATGCACCTGCTTACCTGGAGCCAGCTTCTCGATTTCGGCGCGCAGATCGTCCACACCCTTGCCGCCGCGGCCGATTATAAGGCCGGGCTTAGCGGTATGAACAGTCACCTTTACCTTGTTCGCGGCACGCTCTATCTCGACATGAGAAATTCCGGCCGCATACAGGCTTTTCTTGATAAACTTCCTGATGAACGCATCCTGGAGAACCAAGGCAGCAAAGTCTTTCTTATCCGCATACCACTTGCTCTCCGGCTCGCGAATGACTCCTATTCGGAATCCTATAGGGTGAATCTTCTGTCCCAACTACTCGCCTCCCTTGGCGGCGCTTGCGCCTTCTGATTTCTTGGCTCGAGATACCCTCTTTTTCGGCTTCGGCGCCTCAGGGTCAGCCTCAGCAGCCTTAGCAGTTGCAGGAGCAACTTTTCTGGCTTTCGCAGCCGGCTTAGCCGTCCGCGCAATCTCTTTGCGCTTCTTCTTCTCCGGCTTCGGCTCGGTTTCCTCGACGCCTATCATAATATGGCTGAGTCGTTTCACCATGCGATATCCACGTCCCATTGGCGCATACCGCACACGCTTCATCATCGGTCCGCCATCAACCATAGCGGTCACCACTTTTAAGTTATCCCCATCCATATGATGGTTGTTCTCCGCGTTCGCCACGGCGGACATCAGCACCTTTTCGATCAGCCTAGCCGCATAGTTCGGCGTAAACTGCAAAATACCAAGCGCCTCTTTAGTGTCCTTGCCTCGAATTGCGTCAATCACAAGGCGGGCCTTGCGCGGCGATGTGCGCACAAAACGCGCCTTCGCTATTGCCTGCATACGATTGGCCTCCTAAAACCTACTTTATCTTGGAAGAACGCTCGATCCTGCCGCCCGCGTGACCTCTAAAGGTCCTCGTTGGCGCGAATTCACCAAGCTTATGTCCCACCATATTCTCCGTTACGAACACCGGAATGTGTTTGCGTCCATCGTGAACTGCCAGGGTGTGCCCGATCATCAACGGAAAGATTGTCGAGCGTCTGGACCAAGTCTGAATGATCCTCTTCTCACCCCTTGCATTCATATCTTCAATTTTCTTAAGGAACTTGGGCTCGGCATAGGGCCCTTTCTTTAAAGAACGCGCCACTAGGCTATTCCTCCTACTTGCTGCTTCGTCTTCTGACTATCATCTTGTCGGACAATTTCTTGCCTCTGGTCTTCTGACCATGAGCAGGCCTGCCCCACTTGGAAACCGGAGTTTTTCTTCCCACCGGCGACTTACCTTCACCACCACCGTGTGGATGGTCACGCGGATTCATAACAACACCGCGAACCCCAGGCCTAATACCCTTCCATCTGGAACGGCCGGCCTTACCGATAGAGATATTTTCATGCTCAACATTACCGAGCTGACCGATCGTGCCCTTGCATATCGCCAATACATTGCGCATTTCGCCCGAAGGCAATCTCAACTGCGCCAACTTTCCTTCTTTAGCCATCAACTGTGCGCCAGCGCCGGCGCTCCGAACAATCTGACCACCCTTACCAGGCTTCAACTCAATGTTGTGCACAATGGTTCCGAGCGGTATGTTCGCAAGCGGCATAGTGTTGCCAGGTCTGATGTCGGCCCTATCGTCAGCGATAACTCTATCGCCAACATTAAGACCCAACGGCCAAAGGATGTATCTCTTCTCGCCATCAGCATAGTTGATCAATGCTATGCGAGCAGATCTATTAGGATCATACTCGATAGCAGCGCATTTTCCGGGCACGCCCATCTTATCGCGCTTGAAATCAATAATCCTATACTGCTTCTTGTGCCCGCCGCCCTGATGGCGCACAGTAAGCTTGCCCTGGTTATTGCGGCCGCCAGTTCTTTTCAGCGGTCTCAACAGGCTCTTTTCCGGCGTTGACTTCGTGATTTCCTCAAACGAGGCAACCGTATAGAAACGCCGTGCCGGCGTTATAGGCTTAAACACTTTAACAGGCATAATATCCTCCAGAATTATGAATGCTGAATTATGAATGAAGGGACTTCTCGTCTCCGAACTTCGCTCGCTAATTCATAATTCCTAATTCACAACTCATAATTATCTGCGTTCTAGGCTCCCTCGAACATTTCGATCCTCTGACCAGGTTTCAACGTAATGTAAGCTTTCTTCCAGGCAGCAGTCATGCCGGGCGTCCCGCGACCCATCCGTCTCAACTTGCCTTTAACCCTCAGTGTGTTGACCTTTGCAACATCAACCTGGGGGAAGAGCTTTTTCATGGCGCCGGCTATCTCAATCTTATTGGCATTTATATCTACTTCGAAGACATACTTCCCGATACCAGTGGCACCCATACTCTTCTCAGTGACAATTGGCCGCTTTATTATGGAATATGCATCTTTCATCTTAAGCATATACCTCCTGCAATTTCTTGACAGCCGCTTTGGTCATAACTACATAATTAACGTTTAACAGATCACGCACGCTCAGCGCAGGCGCTACTCTCAATTCCACACCAGGAATATTTCTGAATGACTTCAGAATCTCGTCAGTCATTGCGCCAACGACTATCAAAGACTTACCTATAGCGCCGACACTAGCAAGAAATGCAGCAGCGCTCTTGGTGCTGATCTTGTCCATCTTCAGGTCATCAACAACAACAATCGCTTCGTCAACCAGCCGACAAGACATAGCAGACATAAAAGCGCCGCGCCTCATTTTCTTAGGCAGCGCCTTGTTGTAAGACCTCGGTGTAGGACCAAACACAATACCACCATGATAATATTGCGGTGCATTGATAGTGCCTTGTCTGGCTCTACCAGTACCTTTCTGCCTGAAAGGTTTCCTGCCGCCGCCTCTAACCTCAGAGCGGGTCTTTGTATCTGATGTACCCTGCCGATTATTCGCTTGTTCGGCCACAACCGCCTGGTGCATAAGAGCAACATTAGGAGCAGCTTCAAAAAGCACACCCTTCAGCTCCAGATTGCCCACCTTCTTACCAGACATATTCCGCAGACTGACTTTCGCCATCTGACTAACCTCCTATCATCTGCCGTCGGATAACGATCAATCCACCGTTAGCGCCCGGCACCGCACCCTTAATCAACAACAGGTTGCGGACAGCATCCACGCGATACACAGTCAGACCACGCAGCGTGATCTGTTTTCCACCCATCCGTCCAGGACGCCTACTCCCCTTAAATGTGCGTGCTGCATCAGTAGCGCCGCCAGACGCCGGTTTGCGGTGAAGCATAGACCCATGCGTCGCCTCAGCGCCGTGAAAATGGTGTCTCTTCATAACACCGGCAAAACCTTTGCCTTTTGAAACACCGGTAATCTTAACGATATCTCCCTCAGTGAAAATGTCGCTCTTAATCTGCTGACCCAGTGTCACGTCACCGATCTCATCGAACGGAACCTCAAGCAGATGACGCTTTAAGGTTGTGCCAGATTTTGCCAGGTGGCCTTTTTCCGGTCTGTTTAGACGACTTTCTTTAACATCGCCGAAAGCGACCTGAACACCTTCGTATCCGTCCGTTTTCACGGTCTTGATCTGTGTAACAAAGCACGGCCCGGCCTCAATGACTGTAACCGGCACCATTCTGCCGCCCTCGTCAAAGACCTGGGTCATACCCAGCTTCTTTCCAAGAATTCCATTGACCATTTGATGATCCCCTAAAGCTTGATCTCAATATCCACGCCGCTGGGCAGGTCGAGACGCATCAGAGCGTCAATCGTTTTAGGCCCCGGATTCAAGATATCTATCAGCCGTTTATGCGTCCTGATCTCGAAGTGCTCCATCGACTCTTTGTCGATTGTCGGTCCACGGTTGACACAGTAAATGTCTTTGTCCGTCGGCAACAATACCGGACCAGAGATTCTAGCGCCTGTTCGACGCACAGTCTCAACGATCCGCTCAACGCTCTGATCCAGCACCCGATGATCAAACGCCTTAAGCCTGATTCTTACCTTGTCCTTACGCATAATATCAATTCTCCAGATTTCAACCACAGGACAGACCGCCGTTTCTTCGGTATCCTGATACCGAAGCCGCCAGCCTATCCAGAGGTATACTTGCTGTTCGGGCATCCCGATTTAATCGGGATCGCCCGATCCGCTATATTAATCAATAACCTCAGAAACAACGCCTGCTCCAACAGTATGTCCACCCTCGCGAATAGCGAAGTTCAGACCCTGCTCAAGAGCGATAGGCACGATCAACTCACCGCTGATCGTAACGTTATCACCAGGCATAACCATTTCCATACCCTCAGGCAGCTCCAAAGCGCCGGTAACGTCAGTGGTTCGGAAGTAGAACTGAGGTCTGTAACCCTTGAAGAACGGAGTGTGACGACCGCCCTCTTCCTTGGTCAAAACGTAAATCTCAGCCTTGAACTTGGTCTTAGCCTTGATCGAACCCGGCTGAGCGATAACCTGACCGCGCTCGATATCTTTGCGGTCAACACCGCGAAGCAGCAGACCGACATTGTCGCCAGCCTGGCACTCATCCATCATCTTG
>JAPLCU010000173.1 GCA_026392045.1 Armatimonadota bacterium | reverse complement strand
TTTCCAGATCGGTCAGTATGAATATGCCATCCTGCACGCTCAAATCCGCGTGTCTGCCAGAGCAATAAGGGTCAGCAATCACAATCGTATTCGCGCCATCGCGGCGCCCGATGGTATTCAGCCCATCCGCAAGGGTGAAAGTCTGGCTACCGTCTTTAGCGGATAGTATGCCTGCAGTTCCGCTAACGGTTTCCTCGGTGACATTTTCAACGGGCTCTTCGCCTTCTGCAACCTGCTCCTGCGTTTCGTCAGGCGGCATATTGATTTCAGTCACTGCAATCTCAGGTTCTGAAGTCATAATGGTCGCTTCAGCCTCTTGTGGAACAACCTCAGGAGCTTGGTACCTGAGCGTCACGCTTCCAAAAGTGACCTCAGCGCCGTCTTTGAGCTCGGTTTTCACACCTTGCTCAATCTTCGCTCCACTCACATAGGTCCCATTTGTGCTGTTGAGATCCTCAACATACACAACGCCGCTCTCAACAAACACTCTACCGTGCTTGCGAGACACCGTGTTATGGCTAAGCAAAACGTCCGCGTTCTCGCGCCCGACCGAATTTTCGCCATCATTCAACGAAAACTCAATCGTTCCATCCGTCGCAACCAATTTCCCATAAGAAGCGGCCTGCGGCATATCATCTATCGCCACGGGAGCCGAATTTAGCATAAATCCGCAATCCGTGCAGTAAGTTTCCGATAGAGGATTCGGCGTATGGCATACGGGACACTCGACATTTGCTGCATATTGTGTGGCATCAGGGTTATCCATCACCATCTGAGTAGCATTGCCGCCAGGAGCGCTGTCAATTATAGTCTTATCGGAGTCAAAATCCATATTTTCGTTCATTTAACCCTTCCCCCGATCCAGGTTCATAATCGTGCCCATAAGCGTTTTCTCAGCAGCCGCTCCGCCGTGAATATCATCTATAGCGTTCTGAATATCCTGCGCCTGCATCGTCTTGCCCTGATCCAAAAGCAACATTCGCGTTCTTTCAAGCTCTCGAACAGCATCAGCCGAAGATATCTGCTGAGTGCGCATGCCCATCACGGTCCGTTCAAGGCTCTTCGATGCCTCCGCGACCTCTATCTCACGCATCACCATCTGATTAACGCCGCTCGCCACGAGCTTAGGATCGGTCGTGAACTCAATAACTGCGTCGGCTGATACGGTCTCTGTTCTGCCGGTCACAGAGTCATCATAGCCAACATCCACTTTCACCACGCGATACTTGCCGCCAGGTCTTGGGTCAAGACCGATCTCAACTATAGCCGACTGCGTTTCGCCGCGCTCCATGTCAGAGAGCGTCACCTCCGCCGACCTATGCCCAAACACCGGCAGCTTGTTATAAATCTGCCTGACCTGCACCCATCTGGACATATTTACCCGCATCCGCACGTTGCGCGCCACGGTCATCATCAAGGTCTCTAATTCTTTCCTGAAAATCTCAGGAATCAGCTCCGGCCGAGTAATATAATAATAATTTCCGCCGCTTCGCTTCGCTATTGCCGCGAGCAATTCTTCGTTATACTCGCTGCCGAAACCAAGCGCCGTAAAGGTGATTCCACGGCTCTTTTGCTCCACTACCTGCCCGACTATCGCGCCAAAATCCTTATTGCCTGCGGTGGGTTCGCCATCAGTAAACACCAGCGCACGATTCACATACCCCTGCGACTGCACCGACGCCACCTGGCTCGCCCCCAACGCAAGCCCATCATAAAGATTCGTCGTATTCGCAACTTCCAGCCTGTTGATATGCTCCTTAATGAGCGCCTTGTTCACCACGCGCCTCGCTGGCATCAATACCTGCGCGTTATCAGAAAACGCCACTATTGAGAGTATATCATTTGGCTCAAGGATATCCACCACATACCCGCATGCGCTTTTCATATAATCGATAGGCGGCCCTTCCATCGAGCCGCTGTGATCCAGAATCAGACAAAGATTCACAGGCATTCGCGCGCCCATAGCCACACCACTGGCGGTAACTCTCGCCACAACATGCGAGCGCGAGTTCTGCGTTGCCATAGCGTGCGAGTTCTCAACAGCACATTCGAGCGAGATTGTCTTCATGCTCGAAGCCATCGAGGTTCGGTCAATATCCTGCGCGCCGAAACCACCCGCCATCTGGGTCATATTCGGATCATCAGGAAATATCATATTTGTTTTATCATCCATGCGCCATCTCCTTGCGACGGGTCACTACTATTCAATTCAGCGCCGCGCTCGTAACAGCTCACTCTTCGTGAGAATATACGTACAAACTAGCATCCTGA